>JBMCLF010000006.1:0-21306 GCA_048615215.1 Candidatus Brevefilum sp. | reverse complement strand
AAGGCCAAACGGCTGACCGCGCGCGATAAATTCGCGGTTTCCGCGTAAGTTTGCGCAATCATACTGCGGTAGGTGTCTTTAAATGCGGGTGCCAGGCTGGAGGGATCTGAGTTTTTATATGCGACCGGATCCACCAGCCAGGCATAGACCAATCCAATGACCAACCCAAGGATGAACCCGGTTAGCAGGTACCAGGAACCGCGTTTGGCTTCAGGCTGTTGTTCCATAGAGCGCTCTGTGAGCGGCTCAACCCGCAGTTTGCGGGTGGCTTCAGGTGGTGGTTGGTTTGGCAGGCTCATCCATCCTCCAATCCCAGTGCTTGCAGATCGTCAGAAAGGGTGAGCATTAATTCCAGGTCTCCCGGGCTGTAGTGTACTTCCTGAGCGTAAGCGATAGCCTCCCGGGTGTGGGTTGTGGGCGAATCACCACCGAGGAAAGCCATCCGTGCCAATGCCATGGCGATATCGCCTTCTTGATGATAAACTTCTGCCACCATCAACACATAATCGGTTTTGTAATCCTGGCGCAGGGTGTGCGGTCCGGTCTGTGTATAGCGCACGGGCGTTATTTCCCATCCGAAGATCACTCCCAAAGCAACCCCAGCCAATATCGCAAGGATGAAAAAGGCAAAGCGTTTCATCCGCTGATCCAAATCACTCCTCCTTCAGCATGGGCATGCGGATGCCGTGTTCTCTTGCAGTTTGAATGGCCTTCTCATAGCCTGCATCGGCATGGCGCACCACGCCCAAACCCGGGTCGCCCGTCAGCACCCGTTCTAAACGTTTGGCGGCTTCTTTTGTACCATCCGCCACGATCACCTGGCCGGCGTGCTGGCTGAAGCCGATCCCCACGCCGCCGCCGTGATGGAAGGAGACCCATGTGGCGCCGTTGACCGCGTTCAGCATTGCATTCAGGATCGGCCAGTCGCTGACGGCATCGGTGCCGTCCTTCATACTCTCGGTCTCCCGGTTGGGGGAGGCCACCGAACCGGAATCGAGGTGGTCGCGGCCGATCACGATGGGAGCTGAAACCCTGCCCTCTGCCACAAGGTTGTTGAAGGCCAGGCCAGCCTGGGCGCGCTCTCCGTAGCCCAGCCAGCAAATGCGTGAGGGCAGCCCCTGGAAGGGCACTTTCTCCCTGGCCATATCCAGCCAGCGGTGCAGGTGTTCATCTTCCGGGAAGAGCTCTTTGATGACCGCATCGGTCTCGTAAATATCTTCAGGGTCACCTGAAAGCGCTGCCCAGCGGAAGGGGCCTTTGCCCTCGCAGAACAATGGGCGGATGTAAGCTGGGACAAAGCCAGGAAAGTCGAAGGCATCCTTAACGCCGTGATCGAAAGCGCGCTGGCGGATGTTGTTGCCGTAATCGAAGACTTCCGCCCCCTGCTTCTGGAAGGCGAGCATGGCCTGGACGTGTTTGGCGATGGAGGCCTGTGATTGCCGGGTGTAGCCTTCAGGATCTTCTTTTCGTAGAGCCTCAGCCTCTGCAACGGTCAGGCCGGCTGGTACATAATTGAGCAGGTCATGGGCAGGGGTTTGATCGGTCACCACGTCGGGGATTACACCGCGGATGACAAGTTCAGGATAAATATCGGCCGCATTTCCGATCAGTCCGATGGATTTGGGCGTTTCATCGTCGAGGGCTTCCTGGACAAGGGTCATGGCTTCTTCCAGGATGTCTACCACTGCATCCACATACCCGATGTCCAGTCGGCGTTGGGCGCGCTCGGGATCGACTTCCACGATCAATCCCACGCCCTCGTTCATGGTGATGGCCAGGGGTTGCGCGCCGCCCATGCCGCCAAGGCCGGCGGTGAGCACAAACTTCCCTTTTAGCGATGCCCAACCCTTAAGTTGTGCCAGGGCCCCCAGGGTTTCATAGGTCCCCTGGAGAATGCCCTGTGTGCCGATGTAAATCCAGGAACCGGCGGTCATCTGCCCATACATGATCAGGCCTTTGCTGGCCAGTTCATCGAAATGTTCCTGGGTGGCCCAGTGCGGGACCAGGTTTGAGTTGGCAATCATCACCCGCGGGGCATCTGCATGGGTTTTGAACACGCCGACCGGCTTTCCGGACTGCACCAGCAGGGTCTCATCAGATTCTAGAACTTTCAAAGTCTCCAGAATGGCATCGAAGGCCTCCCAGCTGCGGGCTGCACGGCCGCTGCCGCCGTAGACCACCAGATCATCAGGCCGTTCTGCGACTTCGGGGTCAAGGTTGTTCTGGATCATGCGGAAGGGGGCTTCTGTCATCCAGGATTTGCAGGTGAGATCTTTGCCGCGTGGGGCACGTACAGGGCGGGGTTTGGACATGTTGGATTCTCCAATCACTCAGATAATGACTGTATATTGATTATAAACGCTTCTTGCGCCTGGCACTAAAAATTCTTAATCTAATGATAACAATTGCACTCGAACTGAGAGGTTTTTTGCTGGATTCATCCCGTATAATTAAGGCTGACGTAGTTACTTCAATTTTGAGCGACAAAATTTAAGTTTGATTCTATATCTACAATAACGGAAATTCTCCTTCCGTTCTGGTACCTGTACGCGATTTTGCAGCAAGTTATCTTGATGCAAAGGGCTCATCGCGGTTTGCTGGTTGCTTTGCATAACACGACAACTCATAATAGATGAAAGGATGGATCATGAAACTCCCAAAATCAATCGGTTTTCCGCGGATGGAACAGGAAGCAGGCGAAAAGCGCGTTTTCCTGCCGGATTTTATTCAACGGATGGCGGCATTGGATGTGCAGGTGGTAATTGAAGAGGGGTATGGTTCGCGATCTGGGTTTGATGAAGCCGATTATCGTCAGGGGGCGATCAACGTGAATTTCGGCACACGGCAGGATGTTTTTGATCAGGATGTGGTTTTGATTCTGCGTTCACCAGACGATGATTTTCGACGGATGAAACCCGGGACGATACTTATTTCAATGCTGCATTACCCGACTCATCCCACCCGGGTACCTCTGTTTATGGAACTGGGCTTGAAGACGATCTCACTGGATAGCATCGTTAATGACAATGACGAGCGGCTGGTGGAGAACATGAAGTCTGTCGCCTGGAACGGATTGGAGGTTGCGTTTGGTCTCTTGGAAGAGCGTTGGCCTGGCCTGGCACGTCCTGATGGAAAACCGATCCAGACCCTGTTGCTGGGCACCGGCATGGTGGGCAAGCACGCTGTGGATGCCGCCGTGCACCTCGGGAATATCGAGCGTAACAATAAACACATCGAACGCGGCGGTCTCGGGGCGGTTTGCCAAGCCGTTGGACGCAACCTGACCGCGCATGAAGATGAAATGATCAAATTATTGAAAAAAACGGATATTTTGATCGATGCCACCCAGCGCCGCAACCCTACCCAACCTGTAATCCCGAACGATTGGATCCAGGTTATGCCGGATCATGCCATTTTAGTGGACCTGTCAGTGGACCCGTATATCCCGCAGAGCGATCCGCCCGTGGTGCGTGGGATTGAGGGTATTCCGAAAGGTGATTTGGATCAGTATATTTTCCATCCCGATGACCCGAACTGGGAAGAAACGATCGCAACTGGGGTACCGACGGAGCATCGCCGGACTGCGGTGACCTGTTATTCATGGCCCGGGTTTCACCCCGAAGCTTGCATGATGCATTATGGAAAGCAATTAAACCCGATGATGCCAGTTTTATTTAAGAAGGGTTATGACGGTCTATCACCGGAAGGCGAGTATTTTGAGCGTGCGCTCTATCGGGCGACGCTTAAAGCCTGGAGAAGATCAGATGATGCATAAAACACTCTGGAATGGTTATAACTCCTACGGTTAATGGTTTTTTAATTGGCACTGGTGGCCTTATCTGCGAAAATTATTATTCCATGTAGGGTGGGTCGGCAAGCAATATTTTCGAAAGATGATTGTACAGTTCAGGCAAGTCTTAATTTAAAAAAATAAACGAAGACCAACCCACCAATAGCATTTCATTTGAACGAAAATGGTCTTTTGGTGGGTTGTCGATTGTGTTTCCTCAACCCACCCTATAAAAGATTTATCAGCTTATTCCTCTGACTGGTTTTCTCACCTGCGCTTGACGACACTAAAAGGAAAGCCTCCGATTCTGCAGTAAAAAACAGCTCTTTTATGATGTTCGTTTGCGGTAAAACAAAACCGCGGCGGGGATGAAGAATAACACCGAGAAGCCCAATAAAACAAGGATGGAGGGCCAGACAGCGCTCAAACCCGCGTCTCGCAGCAGGATGTCTTTGAAGCCTGTCATGATCCAGTAGACTGGCGTGAATTTTGAGACCTGGCGCACGGTCTCCCCCAGGATGTCGAGAGGAACCCAGGCGCCACCGACGCCGGCAAAGAGGAACATGGGGATCAGGGCGAAGATGGCCGTTTGTTCCGGCAGCTTTGCCAGGATGCCGATTAATAATCCCAGGCTGGCAACAAAGGCACAGCTTGCGATCGAAAGTGCCAATGTGGCCAGTGGTGAGCCAAGGAAGTTCAAGCGCAAGAAGACCTGTCCGAAGATCACCAGGATAAAAAACTGTAAGAAGATCATGCCAAGCATGGCCAGCCAGTGTCCGGCCAAAATCGAAGCCTTTGAAACAGCCGTCCCCAGCAAACGGTTCAGGGCGCCAGATTGGCGTTCCTGTACGATAATCTCTGCTGCACCGATCAGGCCGGCGATTGCAAATTGTGCCATCATACCAGGCAGGGAATGTGCAAAGGCATTTTCTTGTGAAGCTTCCTGCTCGCCACCGGCTGCAGTTTGAACGTTTTTAGCTTTGATCGGGGGATCCTGCCAGGCGGATAGGGTTTCTGTAAAAGTAAGATCGTAAATTTTTTCCCTTTCTCCATCTGAATCAAATCCAACCCCACGTTCCGTGAAGGCTTGAACGGCCAGGCTGGCCGCGTTAGCGGCGGACCGCAGGCGATTTGCTGCGATTTGAAGCTCCTGCTGAATGGCGATACCCTCTGTCGTATTCTCATCCAGAATTACATCCATCGGAACCCGCCCTTCCTCCCGTACAACCTGGCTGAAATGTTCTGGAAGCAGGATCACTGCAGCAATGTCCTGGTTAGCAACGGCTTGCTGTTGGTCCGCCAGGTCTACCGCGCTCTCAAACTTCTCAACATTGAGCGTCGCAGAGGTCTTTAGAAAAGCATGGAAGCTCTCGCTGATAAAGGACGATGACGGGATTACCAGCCGGACGGGCAGCCGATTGTCGGTTTCGTCACCGCCCAGTCCGTCCAAACCACCAAACATAAAACCAAACATAAGTGTAAAGAGAATGGGTGCAACAACCAGAAAGAAAGCTGGTTTCCAATCTTTGAAAATCTGATAGAGGTCTTTGGCAGCAAGATCTAAAAATTTCATGGGACTCCTTTCAGGCCAGCCGCCTGGTGAAACGGGCATTGCCGATCAGGTATAAAATCAATGACCAGAGTAACATTCCGCCCGCATAGAGCAAGGAATTCATTAGGTTTCCTGTCCAGGCGGCTTCGATGGATTTCATCGCCCAACCTTGCGGCACCACCAGGGGGATTATCTTGAAGGCCGATTCAGCAGGCGTGCCCACGGTGAATACGCTGGAAATTCCCAGCATACCTGTTAGGGTCAAAACCCCGCCGAATATGGTCCCGGCTTGTTTGGTGTTCTTGACCAGCGACATGATGAAAATGCCAAATGCGTTTGATAATGCCACCACCCCGATGGTGAAGGGAATCAGGACAAAGAATGAGCCCCAATTAATGCCAAAAACCAGATCTGAAAAAACCAGAAGAACTGTCACCTGAATGATTACGGTTAAGAACCCCGACAGAAGCTTGCCGTTGAGGATCGTACGGGTGGCGGTGGGGGTGATCAACATGCGCTGTATAGTTCCATCTTCCTCTTCCTTAAGAATCGTTTCGGCGGCAGAAGTGCCTGTAAAAAAGGCATAAAAGATCATCATCCCGGCCATGATGCTGCGTAAAATTGTTTGCAGCAAGGAACCGCCTGGTTCTTCACTGTCGCTAACTGGTGGAATCAATGATAAATCTCCATTGGATTGTCTTTGTGTTTGCGATCTCTCAACCAGGTCTTGCAGCAGAACCATCTGTTCCTGTTGTTCCAGGGTAAGGTCATTGTGTTCAAACGCCTTGTTGATTGCCTCTAAAGAGAGATTGGTGGATAAAAAGTCATCCACAATGCTCATCACAATGGATTGAATGACCTGCGGTCCCAGACCGAGTTCGGGCTCCTGGTAGAAGACCAGGGACGCCCCTTCTTCATCAAAGCCAATTGCAGCCTGGGTGAAATTTTGAGGGATGATGATCGCTAGGCCAGCCTGTTTGGCATCTACAGCCTGGCGGGCAGCTTCGGATTCGGCAGTGGTGACCGTCATCAGGTCAGAAAAGGACTCGTCCTGTAAGGTGTTGACCAGCACAGCCCCAAGGCTTTGGTAGCTCTCCTCGCCAATATCAAAGGTTGGAGTAGATGGGCTGCCTTCATCTTGGTTAACCAGGATCACATCGGTTTTGGGAAGATTAAATTCTGCATCTTCTCCGGTGCCCACGCCTCCAAATAAAAAAGCAAACAGCAGCGTTGTCAGCACCGGAACACCGAACATAAAGGCCAGCGCAAAGAGACTGCGAAAAGATCGGGATAAATCTTTCAGGGCGATTGCCAGTGTTTTCATACACACACTCCTTAATTTCGCAGCGCTCGGCCAGTGAGGTGCAGGAACACCGCTTCGAGGTTTGGTTCCTGAATCTCGACGGATGTAATATGAACATCAACCGATGCTGCGGCCTCAAATATCCCCGGCAGGATGCGGTTGCTGTCTGTCACCAGCAGATGAAGGGCACCATCTTCAGAGGTGATCTCCGCCACACCGTCAATGTTTTGCCAGGTTTCTTTGGCTTTTTCTGGGTCGCCGTTGATAGTGAGGGAGATCCGGTCCAGCTCGCCTACGATCTTTATCAGTTCATCATGGGTGCCGAGGGTGATGATCTCGCCGTGGTCCATAATGGCGATCCGGTCTGAAAGCTCCTGGGCTTCCTCCATATAATGGGTTGTGTAGAGGATCGTCACGCCTTCCTTACGGAGTTGTTTGACGGAATCGAGGATCTTACGACGGCTTTGAGGGTCGATCCCTACGGTGGGCTCATCCATAATAATCACTTGGGGCTGGTGCAGAAGCGCCACACCCACATTCAGCCGACGTTTCATGCCACCCGAGAATTTTTCAACCGGTCCGCTATCCCGGTCTTCAAGGCCGATCAGTTCAAGAACGTTGTCTACTTGTTCAGTCAGCGCCTGGCCTCTGAGGCCGTACATCTTGCCCCAGAAATTCAGATTAGCCCGGGCGGAGATGTCTTCATACAATGCGATCTCCTGGGGCACAACCCCCAAATCAGCTTTGGCCAGTTTGGGGTCTGACTTAATCGAGTGTTCCATCAGCCAGATCTCCCCAGCGTCGGGCCTGAGCAGGCCGGAGATCATATTGATCGTGGTCGTCTTCCCGGCGCCGTTGGGCCCCAAAAGGCTGAAGATCTCGCCCTTTTGGATTGTAAAGCTGACGTCATTGACAGCATGGACATTCTCGAAGTGTTTATCCAGGTTTTGAACTTTAATGGCATGTGTTTCCATTTTTTCCTTGTGCTCCCTTTATTCCATTTCCAACAATGCATCGATTTTATGTTTCTTTATGATCTAACTCTAAGACGGATGAATTGGCTGTATAAATTGCCTTATAATATTTTATCTCCGGTAAATATTAAATTGATTAAGGCCGGAGTTATTGGATGCCTGGTATTATTTGTTTATGATGACAAAGAGCTGATCTCAGTCGTCAGAAACCCAGGATCAAAATACTTAAAATCAAATTCATTATGGAAGCCGCGAAAAGGTTGGGCCAGATGGCACCAGCCCGGGTTGCTACCCATCCGTTGATCATCCCGATGGCGCCAAAGGCATAAACCAGAATTAAGACCAGGCCCATGATGGGTGAAGGCATCAGAAAAGCCAATATTAATTGCGGCAGGGTGAAGGCTGCCGACTGAATGATGTTTGCCCACAAAGGTCCCACCTTGGGGCGCAGGAGGTTTTGCAGCCAGCCGCGGAAAAACAATTCCTCAGCGAATATGCTTATTAACGCCGAAAAAAGGAACATAGCTGTCCAACCGCCTGCCCCGTCAATGAGGTTCAGCAGGGCAAAGGTCGGGTCGGAGGACTCCGGGCCGGTGGCTTCTTCGAGCAGGAAGGCGTAAGCGCCCGACCAAGGTTCAAAGATGGTATAGACCAGTATCAGCGCGCCGAGATTGATGCCTGTCCACTTCAGCAGTGAGCTGATCTTTATTTTTCCCATTCCAATCCGGGCAGCACTTTTATTGATAATCAGATTTACCAGAGTAAGGATCAGGAAAAACAGCGTAAATATTGGGATATTTAAATCCTTAGCGATGGGATATATGATTGCAATGCTGATCGCGGCTAAGAGCCAGATCAGTGCAAACGTTTCCTGTGACGTCCAACTTTTTTTGCTTTTCAAAA
The DNA here is from genome assembly GCA_048615215.1 of Candidatus Brevefilum sp. Taxonomy (GTDB): domain Bacteria; phylum Chloroflexota; class Anaerolineae; order Anaerolineales; family Anaerolineaceae; genus Brevifilum. The sequence continues at coordinate 12,784 of JBMCLF010000006.1, read as the reverse complement.
AAATTCCTTTCAGATAAATCTAGAATCAAATTCCGTTTTATTTTAACTGAAAACTCAAAAAACTTTGGCTAAAGATTGGTTTTATGGCGATCAATTGCTGTCAAAATTACTTAATCCGACGAGAACGACCATTTCGATAGACATTGCGATTCCTGCCATGAAGAAAAACCCTGTCATCCCATCAATTTAAAATTGCCAGCGCTTTTTGTAAAAAAGCCAGAGATTTAAATTGAGTTGATGATTACGATAGATCGTGGTTAGGCCACGGTTCTGACCTTCAGATAATCAGGGACAAATCATGATACCGGCCAGATATCCGAGGGTTTCTTGGGAAAGAGCGCGTCCAGCAGATGCTCAGTTTCATCGTCCCGGGTCGAGCAATCGGTAAAGGCATGTTTGAGTTCGCCCATTGTGCGGTAGCCAAACACCAGGTGCAGGAATGTCAGGTCGGGGAAGCTTGCAGCACAGGATTCGAGGTCGTTAAAAGGAAGGGATTCGATGGTTTCAATAAGTCCCCTCTCGATGTTCAGCCGCAAGCCGCCCCGATAGAAATTTATCTTCAGTTCGCCGGTATGGTTGGCAAAGGCTGATTCTGCCAGCCGGCGTTCCAGCACTGGTTTGATGGTTTCAAGGAGGGCTGGCAGGTCCGGCACTCGCATGAAGTAGGCATAAGGCTTTCGAATTCGCGGCAGCTTGGTCGCCGCGACCTCATAAGCCGGATGTATTTCTCCCAGCCAGAAACCAAATATCTCTTGCTGCTGGTTTTGTTCTTTTGCCAGTTGTTCCCCGGTTTTCCACAGGAAGCGGATTACGCAAGGTGTGACCTCGGTCCAGGCGTATCCCGGCGCAAGCTCATACAGGGTGGCTGAGCTCATTTTGCCCCACATGATCGGCGAAATACCCACCATCCCAGCAGGATTGCCCTGCTGGTCTTCAATTACAAAAATTTCTTTGCGGTTTGTGTTGTATCGGCGCTTTCCGGTGATCTCATAACGCCAGAGGGCTTTGTCCCACATGGCAGTGATCATGCTTCGTGAAAGACCGCTTTCGTAAGTTTTCATCAGGAAAGGGATATCAGATTCGTCTGCCAGACGGAATGTAAAGGACTCTTCCTCCTCCTCTTTAAGCTGGGGAACATGAATCGCATAGCCTGCCCGGCCGCCGCCAAGGTTGAGCGTCATCTCATAACCGAACTGTCGGTAATAGTATGGAATGCCGGTGATCGCCTGTGCCAGCTCACCGCGTGCTGAGCTCCATTCATGCATGATCTCAAATTGCTGGCGGACCAGGCCCCGACGGCGGTAATCTTTTTTTGTGCCAACAAGTTCTGGCCGCCCCACCTTGAAGGGGATGCCTTCGTAAGACCAGGTTTGGGAGATCAGACAGCAGGAGGAGACGATCTCACCGGTTTGGGTATCTTCCACAATGGTGAAATCCTCAGTGTCAAACGTTGGCCCCTCACCGCTGATCAGGTCCAGGGTCCAGTGCTCGAGGCTTTTAGCGTCCCATTCGCCTTCTTTGTGAATTTCGACATTAAACTTTGCTAAAGCTTCAGCGTCTTCAAGGCTGGCATGACGGATGATGAGGTTATCGTCCAACTTTCGAATTATCTTTTCGGCCATTAATATTGCTCCTTATCATTGAAATTACTGAATAATTGTAATGGATTTCCTGCTGAAAAACCGGCGGTATACTAAACAGTACTGGCAACCAATGATGAAATTTCGGTTTAAACTTTTCTTTTTTCTACAATATTTTTCAGTCGGGGTCGTTGGGCCTTATTTGGTTATATTCCTGAACCAGAAAGGTTTCTCCGCTGGACAAATTGGCCTGATTTTGGGGGCCTTACCTATCGCTGGAATTTTATTTCAACCGGTTTGGAGTTTTCTCAGCGATATCCTGAACAAACGCCGCTTGCTGCTGCTGTTTGCTTTGGTGGGTTTGATCCTGGCTTCGCTTGGTTTGGGGCTGTCCAGTTCCTTTATCGCGGTTTTTCTTTGGACGATCCTTTTTTCGGCCATGCGAGCGCCGATCTCTCCCATCATCTCCGCAATTGTTTTGGATTACCTTGAAGAAAGAGGTGAAATTGATTCATTCAGTTTGTTACGAATGTGGGGGTCTTTCGGGTTTGGTGTGGCAACGTTAATCATTGGTGGATTTTTCCTGGACCGAATGGTGGAATATTTCCCCTGGTTTACGGCCAGCGTGTTTATTTCTCTCGCTTTACTGAGCCAGTTTTTACCTGAAAGAGGCAAAGTTTATTCATACAGCGGATTGAAACATATCGGCGTAATAATTAAACAGCCAAATTTCCTTATTTACCTGCTAGGCAGTCTCTTCATTGGCGCAACTTTCGGGATTTATAATAATTATCTGACCCTGTTTTTGCAGTCACTAGACGCCTCTTCCTGGCTGGTGGGTTTGACTGTGTCCCTGCAAGCCTTTGTAGAAATCCCAGTGATGATGTCCGTTCCAAACTTATTAAAAAAATTCTCTCGAAGTCAGATCATTTTGTTCGGAGCGCTCATTCTCCCAATCCGCTGGCTGCTATATTTCTTCATCAAGCAGCCGGAATGGATCCTGCCAATTCAACTGGTGCATGGCCTGCCGGCGGTCAGTTTCTTTGTGGTCAGCGTGGCATTTGTGGATAGATTGGTCAATCCGAAATTTCGTGCCACCGGTCAGGCATTGTATTCAACAACTTTAATGGGAATTGGATCGGGGTTGGGGGTTTATTTTGCCGGGTGGGTCATCGAGGCTTTTGCGATCCGCCATGTTTGGATTCTCAATTTTATTTTGGGACTTATGGGCTTGGGAATATTGTTTCTGATTTTCAGAAAGGTGTTGGGAGAAAAAGTTTAAAACCAAAAACAGATTAGTGTTTTACAATAAGCGGCCGTCCTTTGTTGCTGGACGACCGCTTTATAACTTCTAATGGGTTGGATGTTTTTTCGTTTAGTTCTTCAGAGGGTATTGCCCATATTTCTCAACGGCATCTACCATCGCCAGGACGTTTTCTGCAGGAACATCATTCATGATGGTGTGCACGGAGGCCAGCATGTAACCGCCGCCCGGCCCCAGGGCATTAATCACACGCCGAACTTCTTGCTGCACCTCTTCCGGCGTGCCCTCCGGGAGGGTGCGGTGTGTGTCAATCGCGCCGCAAAAAACAATCCGGTCCCCAAATTGAGATTTAAGGCGCTCGAGATCTGACATTCTGCCTGCAGAGGTCTGGATTGGATTGAGGATATCCACGCCGATCTCGATGAAATCATCAATCAGATCAAACACGTCACCATCTGTGTGGAAGAACACCCTGGCATCGGTGCGCTCTTTGGTAAAGGCAATGAGGTCGGCATGGAAAGGTTTGAGCATTTCCCGGTACATCTTGGGCGAGATCATCAGGCTCTCTTGGGTTCCCAGGTCATCCCCGATCTTGATGATGTCCAGGTATTCTCCCGTCTCCCGCAGGAAATTGCCCATCATCTCTTTGCATTTTTCTGTAATTTTTGCCAATAAGGCATGGGCGAAATCCGGATACATGGCCATGTTGAGCAGAAAGGTATCCATCCCCTGCAGGCCAAAAGCCCGCTCGAAGGGGAATAATAACCAGGGCGTGCCCATGACGGCATATTGTTTTTCTTCGGCAAGGCGTTTTGCCTGTTCCCGGCAGTGAGCCACGCGTGTGGGATCATCCATATCCGGCCATGGGTAATTTTCAATGTCTTCAATTGTGGCGGCGTCTTTCAACGGCGGTGCGCCTGAGGTCCATTCCCCTTCGACAATCTCAATCTGGCGGGTTCCCCAGGAATTTTCATAAGGAGTGTGGGGTTCCCGGTTTTTATTTCGCAAGCGGATGAATTCAGGTTCCAGGTCTAGGACACCCCGTACATCCACATGCAGGCGCTGGAGGGTCTGCTCATCAACTGCAGCGGTGCCCAGTTCGGGCCAGTCGTAGATGTACTCGTCCGGTGCATCCACACCGATCAATTTTTTTAATTCTTGATAAGTTTTCATTTTAATCCCGGTTGCATTGCTGACCCCAACAACGATCGGGACTCGGTCTGGCTCCTGATGGTTCATCGCGGCGATCACGCGTTCTTTTGGTGTAAGGGGCATGGGTTTCTCCAATCTTATTAGTGAAAAATACCGGGCAATTCTGATTTTTCTTCCTCACGCTGGATGGTGGTCTTAATGTAGAACACCTGCGCGTCAAACCAGGCGCGGGTATATTCTACAGGCGTGGAATTGATGTCATGGTATTGCTCTTCGAGATACATCAGGGGGGCATTTTTGGGCAGGTTGAGTAATTCTGCCACTTCAGGTGTGGCCACCATGGACCGGTAAGTTCGGTTGGCCCAATCAAACTGGATGTTGAATTTATTTTCAAGGGTGAAATAAAGCTGATTTTTTTCGAAATCTATCTGTTCTACGCCCTCACAATAGTCGTAAACAATGTGGTTTTCAATCAGGAGGACAGGCTGCTGGTTGATCTTTCGCAAACGCTGCATATTGAAGATTTTATCAGTAGGGGATAGTTTTAGTTTTTCACGTACAGCTTCTGAAGGGGTGATAATGTCTTTACGAAGTACTTTTGTGGAATAAGGAATGCCTCTGCTGATCAGGTCCCGAGAGAAACCCGCCAGGCGCCAGGTTGGCTTTTGTTCCAGCAGGATTTTATTTTTGACAAATGTGCCTTTGCCGTGGATCCGTACCAAAAGCCTCTCAGAGATCAACACTTCAACCGCTTTGCGGATAGTGCCACGGCTGACAGCCAATTTATCACAAAGCTCGGTTTCGGACAAGATTTGCTGATTGTCCTGCCACTCTCCAGACTGAATTTTTTTACGCATCCAATCCGTAATTTGCTCAAAGATGGGGGTGGGGTTGTTTCGATTGAGGTTGGGTTCCATATTTCCCTCTTTTTTAATTTGCATAATTTCGGCAACTTAGTTTATAATGGACGTATATAGACGTCTATATTATATCATATTAGTAACTATTTTACACAAAAAGCATTAAAAACACAGGATGGAACACTTTTTATTGGAAGGACCGACCAATAGTTTTCTGGAGGTGAAAAGGCGAAGCAAAAAGATTAAAGATTTTTCTTGTGTCCCCTCATTTTTATTCAACTAACTTTACTCGGAGGTAATTCTTATGTCATCTCAAGCACAAACTAAAACTAGGAAGCGTCGCCTTCCACTGACCTACGTTGTGGCGGTTATTCCCGTTGCAGCAGCGCTGAACATTGTTGGTGGCTACATTAACACCGTTCTGCGCCTCCCCATTTTCCTTGACATGATCGGCACGATGGTGACGGCTGTTATCCTCGGCCCATGGTGGGGCGCGCTGGTTGGTGCCATCACCAACATCGTGAACTCATTCATCAGCGGCCCGATCTCCCTGCCCTTTGCGGTAGTGAACGTGGTTGGCGGTCTCGTTTGGGGTTATGCCAACATTTGGGGCTGGATGAAGAAGACCTGGAGCTTTTTCCTGGTCAACATCCTCGTGGCGACAGTTTCCAGCATCTTCGCAGTGCCGATTTACGTCTTCGTTTTCGGCGGCGCCACCGGCCACTTCGCAGATGTGATGACCGCAGCCTTCCTGGCGATGGGTCAGAACTTGATCGTTTCTGTTTTCTCATCCAACATCCTGGTCTCACTGGCTGATAAGATCATCTCAGGTTTCGTGGGTCTGGCAATCATCGAAGCCCTGCCTGAGAACCTGACAGCTAACGCCAAACTTCCCAAGGCTGAAGGTTTGAACAAGATCATCTTGCCGGTCGTTGGCATTGTAATCGGCGCGGCGATCATTCTTGTGTTCCTGGCCTTAAATTAATCATCAAATTAGACTGAAAAGGAGTCATACTCAATGGATAAGAAAACTGTAGGTGCAAAAGAAGGCTTGGGTGTAGGCATTATTGCAATTGGGTTGTTGTTAGCCTTTATGCCCAGTGCTGCCCAGCAAATTTCAGATCTGGAATTTATTGAAAGTTCACCGTTCAGCATCCTCCTGGGTACATCGTATGTTTTGGCGCTGTTCATCATTGTGGCGGGCATTGCCGTGACGGTGGGAAAGTTCCAGGAACCGGAAGAAATGGAAGAAGAGGAAGAAGAATAATTCCGGTAGAGTCTTGAACGACTGCTCTAATTAACGAACTGGATGGTTTCAGTGAATCCGCTGAAACCATCCAGTCAATATACGTGATGGAGTGAAAATGTCCGAAGCGAAACCAATTATCGAATTTAAAGATGTTTCTTTTTGGTATGGCAGTCAAGATGAAGCGCCAGCCCTCAAGAATATTAACCTAAAAATCCATGAGGGAGATTATGTCGCCCTGTTGGGTTTGAACGGGTCTGGAAAGACCACTTTGCAATTATGTATCAATGGTGTGATCCCCAACAGCCTTGTTGGTGAATTTTCCGGGGAAGTGATCGTGGATGGCCATGACACCTTTGAAACCCCTGTTAGAGAAATGGCAAAAACCGTAGGAATGGTTTTTGATAACCCCGAATTTCAATTAAGCCAGATGTCGGTCGCAGAAGAGATTGCCCTGGGTATGGAAAGCCTTGGGTACACCTACGAACAGATGACAGAGACGATCCCGGAAGTCTTAAAGATCGTGGGTCTCGAAGGTCTGGAAGAGCGTTCTCCCTTTGCCCTTTCCGGCGGGCAGCAGCAGCGGTTATCCATTGCCTCCGCACTGGCGATGCACCCCAAGATCCTGGTGATGGACGAGCCAACATCGAACGTTGACCCAATTGGCAAGGAAGAAATTTTCTCGGTTGCTTACGAATTGAACCGGGAACGAAGCTTAACGGTAATCATGGCTGAACATGAGGTCGAGGTTATGGCTCAATACGCCAATGTTGTGGTGGTTATGGATGAAGGTGAAATCTTGTTGAATGGATCCCCGCAAGAGGTGTTCAGCAATGTTGAGCTCATTCAAAATTTGGGCTTGAGGCTGCCCCAGGTGGCTGAATACGGCTATTACCTGGAACAAAACGGCCTGATTGATCTGGGCGGTGTTTACCCCGTTACCCTTGACAAGGGCGTTGATGTTTACGGTGATTTGTTCGCAAATAATAGGAAGGCAGGCTAATCTTATGGGTCCTGTAATCAAAGTAGAAGACCTCTGGCACATTTATTCTAGAGGAAATGTCACCGCTTTGAAGGGCGTTTCCCTTGATATCGAACCCGGTGAAATTGTTGGCATAATCGGCCAGAACGGTTCCGGGAAAACAACCCTGGTCAAGCACTTTGTGGGATTGTTAAAACCCACTCGGGGATTTGTTTATATCAATGGCGAAGACACTACCCCCCTCAAAGTCCAGCAATTGGCTGCAAAAGTGGGTTATGTTTACCAGAACCCCAATCATCAATTGTTTGCTCGGACGGTCAAGGACGAGCTAGAATTTGGCCCGCAGAATCTGGGCCTCAGTGAAGAGGAAATTGAGGAACGGGTTGAGCAGGCGGTTAAATTCTTCAAGCTCGAGGATTATCTTGAACTTCATCCTTACCGCATCAGCTTCCCGCTGAGGAAACTGGTTGGTATGGCATCCATTTACACCATGAAACCGGATGTTTTCATCCTGGATGAGCCTACCACGGGACAGGACAATGTCACGACACGCACGGTGTACAACCTGATCCGCCGACTGCGGGAAGAAGGTTCCACGGTGTTGTGCGTGGCTCACGATATGATCCTGCTGGCCGAAGTCGTCGATCGCATGCTGGTTTTGCGCGATGGCGATCTTATCATGGACGGCACACCTCGAGAAGTTTTCTCGAACGATGAGATCATGTCAAGCACGCATCTTACCCCTCCCCAAATCACAAGGCTCTCCTTGCGGTTACGGGAAAGATATGAGGAATTTAATAACACTATCCTCAGTGTGGATGAGATGGTGGATGTCTCGAAAAGTTTTTCAGAGAACTAACTGGATTGGAGTTTTAAAATGCAAGGTATAGTCATTCCTATTTCGATGGTTCCGGGAGATTCGGTCATTCACCGGATGAACCCGCTTCCAAAACTTGCCTGGTCTGTGGGAATCTTGGCGATTTCATTTGCCACCCGCAATATTGCTGTTTTAGGTGTGTTGTTTTTTGTTGGTTTGGGACTGGTTTTTCTTTCGGGAATCACCAAGGCTTACTTGAAAGTTGCTATGATCCTGTTCCCCATCAGTCTGACACTTATCACCCTGCAGAGTATTGCACCTGCGTTCCCCCAACCGTGGACGCCGATTGCTGGCTTGGGCCCCCTGACAATTTATCAGGAAGGGATTTACAGCGGTTTGTCACTCTTGCTGAGAATTTTTGCGATGACAACCTGGGCACTGGTAACGATCATGACCTCCCACCCCTCAGATATTTTTACATCCTTGAAACGGATTGGGATGCCATACGTGCTCAATTTCATCTTTGTGATGACCTTACAGCTAATTCCGATTTTACAGAATGAGTTTGGCGTGGTTTTGAACGCTCAGAAATCAAGAGCAATGAAAGGTACAGGTTTTGGCGCAATTCTGCCCAGCATGGTTCCCGTGTTTGTAGGCGCCATCGAACGGGTGCAGCAGTTGTCCATCTCCCTGGAGTCTCGTGCTTTTGGCTCCTCGGGCCAAAAGACCAGTTTCCGTCAGGTTCGCATGACCATATTTGATTACATTAACCTGGTCATTGCGGTAGTTGTTTCGGGCTTAATTACCTACTGGGTGATCGTGGACAAGAGCCTGGATTGGGTCGATACGCTGGTATTCTCTCCCGCTTTTGCAATCACGCTGGTTTTGGCTGCGACAATGGGCTTTTTGACCTTTGTGATTATTGCGTTACGTTCAGTTATCAAAGCTTCGTGATGGGTTTCCCCGTCACTCAATTAAAAGGAGTATCACATGGCAAATGATGAATTAATGTATCACATTCAAATGAAGAAAGGCGATGTTGGGCGCTATGTATTCCTGCCCGGGGATCCGGGCCGCTGTGAAAAAATCGCCAGTTATTTTGATGACCCGGAACTGATCGCTTACAACCGCGAATATAAAACCTATACAGGTACCCTGCTCGGTGAAAAGGTTTCTGTAACTTCTACAGGCATCGGCTGTCCCTCCGCGGCCATTGCTGTTGAAGAATTGATCAAGATCGGTGCGGATACTTTTGTGCGGGTGGGAACTTCTGGCGGCATGCAGCCGCACCTCAGAGCGGGTGATCTGGGTATTGTAACCGGCGCCATTCGTGATGAAGGCACAACCCTGCACTATATGCCGGTTGAATTCCCCGCCGTGGCAGACCTGGACGTGGTGCTTTCGCTGCGTGAAGCATCTGAAAAATTAGGCAATCGGTATGCATTGGGGATTTCTCAATCCAAAGACTCCTTCTTTGGACAGCATGAGCCGGAACGTATGCCTGTGGACCAACGGCTGTTTGAGCGCTGGAAAGCCTGGGTGCAGGGAGGAACGATCTGTTCTGAGATGGAGGCAGCTACGATATTCATCCTGAGCAGCATCTATCGCAAACGCGCTGGCGGCATTATGTTGATTGGATGGAACCAGGAAGGCGAAAATCCTGATGAACATGTTTCAGATCTTGATCCGCTAATCAGCACGGCGATTGAAGGCGTCAAGCTCCTGATCGAAAAAGACCGCGCTGAAGCATAGAGGATAAAAAAGCCTGTGGCCAAGCAAAAGCATTTGCAGATCGATTCTGGGGACGTCGGGAGATATGTTTTGCTTCCCGGCGATCCTGCCCGGTGTGAAAAAATCGCATCACATTTTTCCTCTCCACACGAGGTGGCGTACAACCGTGAATTTCGCACGATTACGGGGGAACTGCTTGGAGAAAAGGTCTCTGTTGTTTCGACCGGTATTGGTAATCCCTCTGCTGCGATTGCCATTGAAGAGTTAAAAAATGTTGGTGCTGACACCATGATCCGTGTGGGCACCTCTGGCGGTATGCAGCCAGACCTCATCCCTGGGGACCTGGGAATCATCCAGGCAAGCATCCGGGACGAGGGGACGACCAAACATTACATGCCAGTTGAATTCCCGGCACTCGCACATGTTGATGTCGTTCTGGCGCTTAAAGATTCGTCACGGATCCTGGGACATCGCTCGCATGTTGGGATCTCCCACTCGAAGGACTCGTTCTACGGTCAGATGGACCCGGAAAGGATGCCGGTTTCGGAGTATTTGCTCAACCGCTGGAATGCCTGGGTTAAAGGCGGAACACTTTGTGCGGAAATGGAATCCGCCACACTTTTCACTCTGGGGTCAATTTATGGCTTGCGGACGGGTAGCATCGTCCTGATCGCCATGAACCAGGGAAAGCCAGAACTTGGTTCGGTCTCTGATGTTCAAACCCTGATTGCCACAGCGATTTACGCGCTTCAGATTCTGATTCACCGTGATCGGAAAGAAAGAAAGGAATAATATTTATGGCACACAATCCAGAATTACAATATCACATCCAAATGAAAAAAGGCGATGTTGGCCGCTACGTTTTCCTGCCCGGAGACCCGGGGCGTACGGAGAAAATCGCCAGCTATTTTGATGATCCCGAGTTGATTGCTTACAACCGGGAATATAAGACCTATACCGGCACTTTGCTGGGCGAAAAAGTTTCAGTAACTTCCACCGGCATCGGCTGTCCCTCCACCGCGATCGCTGTGGAAGAATTAATCAAGATTGGTGCAGACACCTTCATCCGCATTGGCACATCCGGCGGGATGCAGCCTGGCACTAGAACCGGCGATGTGGCCATTGTGAACTCGGCCATTCGTGATGAAGGAACCACTTTGCACTATATGCCGCCCGAATTCCCTGCACTGGCAGATGTCGACGTCGTGACTGCCATGCGCAGCGGCGCTGAAAAAGTTGGCATTCCATACCGTGTCGGTCCAACTCAGTCCAAGGATTCTTTCTTCGGTGAGGTTGAGCCCGACCGCATGCCTGTTGCCAACCGCTTGAACCGCCGCTGGAAGGCCTGGATTGATGGGGGCGCGATTTGCTCTGAGATGGAAGCTTCATCCATTTTCATTATTTCCGCAATTCACCGCACGCGCGCTGGTGGCGTGATGCTCATGGCCAGCCTGGAAGGGAACGAGGACCCCCAAGAGCGTGAGGCTTTATGGGATATCAATCGTGCAATAAGTGTGGCGGTTGAAGGTTTGAAAATTCTGATTGAGCAAGATAAAAAGAAAGCATCTCGTTAACAGTATCAATACAGATTTATCATAGTCAGGATTTTTATTCATGATCGGACGCGACGTCAAAAAATTACGTTCCAAACACCCAGAGTTCGTTGCAACGATGGAAAAATATTACTGGTGGAATTTCATCTTACTGGTGTTTGATTCGGCTATATATGCCTTTTCGATTTCTGCGCTTTCGCAGGACACCATAATCCCGTATTTTGTCGATCAATTGACCGATCGAAGCTGGATTATCGGCATGGTCCCGGCGATATTTTACCTGGGCCTTCATCTTCCCCAGTTGATCGGGGCATTTATGGTGCATGCCAGGCGGACCAAGAAAAAATTCATTTTGCAAATAGCCATTGCAGAGCGTGTGGGCATTCTTTTGATCGCCCTGGTCGCACAATCTTATGGTTTGCTGAGCGATCAATTGATTTTGATCCTTTTCTTGCTTTCTTATATGGTTTTTTCAATCACCAATGGCATGATCTCCCCGGGATATTCGGATTTCATCAGTAAGAGTATCATTCGGAATCGCGGTATCTTCTTTGGGTTTATGAACGGTCTGGGTGGGTTGATTGGGTTTGGTGCATCGCTTTTCAGCCGTTATCTGCTGGATACCTTTGCTTTTCCAATTAATATTCGTACATTGTTTTGGGTTGCGTTGGCAACTTCGGCGATCTCGCCCATCCTGATCGCCAATTTGAAGGAAGTTCCCTACCCAATTCAAACGCAAAAAGAAGACCTGAAGCAATTCATCAAAACCATTCCGGATCACCTCCGTAAACAGCCAGAATTCATCCGCTTTATAATCTCAAGAGCCTTCCTTGGACTGGGTGTCCTGGGAAATGCATTTTATGCCCTGTATGGCAGGCAGCTATTCATGCAGACCGCTGGCAGCCTGGCAATTTTTACCATGATCATCCTGTTTACTCAGAGTTTGATCGGGTTTTTATGGGGTTGGCTGGGCGATCGCTTTGGGTACAAAAAAGTTTATGTGATCGTTTCATTCCTGGTCGTTATCCAGGGCTTTTTGGCGCTCTTTGCAACAGAACCATGGATGATCTACTTGATTGCGTTCTGTATCGGCAGCGTTTATGCGGCTTTTCGTATTTGTGATTCAAACATGATCTTCGAGATTGCTCCCTCCTCGGAAACCAGCAGGTTTGTGGGTATTACCAATACTTTCGTCGCGCCGATCATGACCCTGGCTCCTCTTTTGGGCGGTGCCCTGGTGGATATTTTTTCACACCAGGTAATGTTCGTTGCCGTGATTGTGGTTGGCATTATCTCGACCGTTTTAGCGCTGGTGGTTATGCCGCAATTACGACAAAAACACTAGTTTATTATCGGTTCCCCTCTTTTTCAAAACAGGTACGGCAGGTATGTATCCAGGTAAGTCACTGGATACATCCTGCAGCCTGTAATTTTGTTGGATAGAAGTATTTCCCACCTCTCGATGTGGTCAATCTTTTAGCGCAGCTGACTGATGAGGTGGAATGTTCCAGTTGGATATATTTTGCTGGGTGATGAAATAGATCCCCTCATTCACCACCTTCCAGGTGTTCCGCTTTGTTTCAGCGTTTGGCGCCAATT
>JBMCLF010000005.1:0-21353 GCA_048615215.1 Candidatus Brevefilum sp. | reverse complement strand
TCTTGACCTTTGTACATACTTCGGATTATACTCTTATCTGCCGGGGTGTAGCGCAGTCGGCCAGCGCGCCGCGTTTGGGACGCGGAGGTCGGCGGTTCAAGTCCGCCCACCCCGACTCACAAAAGAATGGGAAGGCGGACGAGTCTTTACCGTCGTTCACCTTCCCATTTTTCTTACTCATTGACCGGTCATGTTCAGAGGTTCGTATTTTGACCAAACTCTTGCTTTCGATTATCATCCCTGCGCATAATGAAGCCCAGCGTTTGCCGCCTACCTTAAGGAAAATTGATTCATTCTTGAAGCGGCAGTCATACGCGGCAGAAGTGCTCGTTGTAGAAAACGGCAGCAGTGATGCTACGCTGGAAGTTGCCCGGTCTTTTATGGAACAAATGCCAAATTTACGAGTATTTACGGAAGAAGAACGCGGCAAAGGACTGGCAGTCAAACGCGGCATGCTGGAGGCTTATGGGGAATACCGTTTTCTGTGCGATGCTGACCTTTCCATGCCAATTGAGCAGGTGAGCCGCTTTCTGCCTGCTCAAGTAAAATCCTGCGATGTGGCAATCGGGTCCCGTGAAGTCAAAGGCGCACAGCGTTATGATGAGCCCCCATACCGGCACCTGATTGGACGGATTTTTAATACCATGGTCCGCTGGGTATTATTGCCAGGTTTGCAGGATACCCAGTGTGGATTTAAATGTTTCACAGATGAAGTTGCCGAAACCGTCTTTCCTCTGCAAACATTGGGGGGAATGTCCTTCGATGCTGAGGTTCTGTACATTGCCCGGAAAAAGGGCTACCAAATTCGGGAAATTCCTATCGATTGGGTCTTTAACCCTGACAGCCGGGTGCGCCTGCTTCAGGATTCGCTCCGCATGGGCTTTGATCTGCTGACCATCCGTTGGAATGATCTGCGAGGGCGTTATGATGCCAAGAGTTAAGTTTGACCTTTCCCTGCTGCCGAAAAGCCCAAACCTGGAATTTGAGCAAGAATTATGGTCGCAAGGTTTTCGCCGTATTGCCGGCATAGATGAGGCCGGTCGCGGGGCGCTGGCCGGCCCGGTGGCTGCAGCCGCGGCTATCCTCCCTTCCGACCGTTCAGATTTACTAGATTGTTTGCATGGTGTGCGGGATTCTAAAGAAATGACCCCCGGAGATCGTGAGATATGGGCGAATGCGATCAAAGATATTGCCATTGCCTGGGAAGTTGGCTTTGCCAGCGCGGCCGAGATTGACCGCCTTGGGATCGTCCCGGCCACCTGCCTGGCAGCCTCTCGGGCGTTGGCGGGATTGAACTACCGCGCCGAGCACCTTCTGGTAGATTTCCTGACCCTTCCGGATGCTGAAGTTGCCCAGACGCCGCTGGTGAAAGGTGATGCCCGGTCGCTTTCGATTGCTTGCGCTTCAATCCTGGCCAAAACCGCAAGGGACGCTTTGTTGATTGAAATGAATGATGATTATCCTGGCTATGGTTTTTGCACCAATAAAGGCTACGCTACGAAAGCACACCGAATGGCAATCCGGCAATCCGGTCCGTGTAAACAACACCGGCGCACATTTGCACCGGTTGCTGATTACTTTACGCTTTTTCCTCCGGAAGTCAGTGAGGAAAATGACAATTACACTTCAGAAGATGGGCTTTGATCTTTCAGGCAAGGTTTTAAGTTCCCCAATCTCGCAGATACAAAAAGTCATAGCCGATGGTTCGCTGAGAGAGCTTGGCAATCGGCGGCATAACCCTTTTGAAGTGATTTCTTCGCATCATCCGCACAACCTGTTTCACAAATTCTTTCTCGAAGCCTTCTTCCACACATTGCTCAGGACGATAACGCTGGTCTACCATTAAATAGAGCAGTTGGTCCACTTTTTCATAAGTAAAACCCAGTTCGTCCTCATCGGTCTGATCCTGCCAGAGGTCGGCGGAGGGCGCTTTCTGGATTACTTTTTCTGGCACGCCCAGATATTTGGCAAGCTGACGGACCTGGGTTTTATACAGATCCCCAAGCGGCTGCAGGGCTGCGGCCGAATCCCCAAAGATTGTTGAATAACCCAATAGCATTTCGGATTTATTACTGGTCCCCATCACCAGGCCGTTGAAGGCGGCAGATTGGTCGTAAAGGATGATCATGCGCATGCGCGCCATAATGTTGCCCGCCCGAAGTTTGCTCATGTCATCATAATGGTTGATCAGCGGATCAACCATGTCGGTGATCTCGATGGTCATGGAACGCACGCCCAGATCATTAATCATCAGTTGTGCATCCTCCATAGTGTCGGATGAAGAGGTTTTATAGGGCATTCGGATTGCCAACACGTTTTCCGCCCCCAGGGCCTTCGCACAAAGATACAAACTCACAGCGGAATCGATCCCTCCGGAAACGCCCATCAATGTACGGTTGAAGCCCACCCGGTTCAATTCTGTCTTGATGAAACCGGTCAGTATTTTTTCTGCAAGTTCCGTGTTAATCTCTAAATTAGTCATGATTATTACGCATTCTTTCCAGTTCGCGTTGGACCAGGTTGGTGCGTTCATCCCGGAGGATCGGGAGGCGGGCGCGCGTGCGATGAAGCTGATTCAGGTCGATTTCGGAAACAGTCAGCGATTCTTCAAAATCGGGCGCTCGCACCACCAAATTGCCGTTGGGATCGAAGATGGTCGAACCGCCCCAGAAGTTCAGGCCGTCTTCATACCCCACCCGGTTGGCATGAGCCACAAAAACAGTGAACAGACCTGCATAAGCCCGATTGGTATGCTCCACCCAATCAGAGCTGCTCAGGCGGGGGTCTTCATTTAATCCCCGACCTGGTGAAGCGGAAGCAAACAAGAGGATTTCTGCGCCATCCAGCCAGAGAAGGTAAGGCAGTGAGGCGTGCCAGAAGTCTTCACAAATCAGCATCCCAACCCGGCCGAATTTTGTATCAAAGGCGCGCACGCCGTCACCCCAGGCGAAGAAACGCCCTTCATCAAACATACCGTAAGTTGGCAGGTAGACCTTGTTGTGAATGTGGCAGATCTTTCCTTCCGAAAGATAAGCCGCAGCGATATAGAACCGGTGCCGGCGGTCTTCGTGGACAAAGCTCACCATCAGGTCAATGTCCTGACTGGCTTGAAGCAGGTCCGTGAATACAGGGTCCTCCTGGTGCGGGCGCAGGGCGGAATCATAAGCCAGATCCTGAAGCGCATACCCTGTCATGGAAAGTTCAGGGAAAAGCAGCAAATCGGCCTTTTGTTCCTTTGCCTCTTCGACCAGGGCGATGTGTTTTTCAAGATTAGCCTGAATATTACCTAATTTTGTGTTGAATTGTGCCAGTGCAATTTTAATTTTCATAGGGTCCATTCATCCAGATTTTTTCTTTCTTAATAATTTTACTTGTTTTTTCCAGCTTACTGAGTGAATGCAAAGGGTTTACTCCATGGGGGAGTATAATGGGATTGCTTTTGATATTTTAATGCTACCGATGATGAAAGTATGGGGCATGAGGCTCGAGGAACGAGAGAAGAACATCAACCAGTTCGATGCAGAATGGGTCCTTGAACCGGCCGATTGGCGTGATTACGTTCAGCTGCATCACCTGTCAAAGGTCTGTTTTAAGCCAGAGGACCAGTGGCCGTTCTGGGATTTGATCGGCGTTTTGACGCTGCCAGGTTTGGTGCAGATTAAGGCTGTGAGTGATGGGCGCATGCTGGGTTTTCTTGGTGGCGAGCGTGAACCGGCAAAACACCGGGGTTGGATTACCACGTTGGCTGTTTTGCCACATTACCGCCGACAGGGGATTGCCCGGGCACTGCTGGAAGAGGGGGAGAAGGAACTAAATTTACCGAGGATCCGCCTGAGCGTCCGAGCGTCAAACCTGCCGGCTGTCCGATTGTATGAATCGGCAGGTTATCAGATGGCAGAATGCTGGCGGCGCTATTATGCTGGGGGCGAGGATGCGCTGGTTTTTGAGAAGAGACGTTGACTTTGCTTTCGACTCGGTTTATACTGAAGCAACTTCAACATCGTAGAAATAGGTGTAGATGCAAAGAGTGGAAAGAATAACAGAAAACAACTGGCACGCCGGGTGACCCCGCGCGTGCTCTTTTTTATATCCCCTTTAACAGAAAGGAAAAGTGCAACATGGACTATGGATTGATCGGCAAAATTGAGAAGGCCAAACGATATGCTCAGGAGCGAGACCGGATAACCTTCCAGCAATTCAAAGTGACTTTTGAAGGTGAGAATAACGATCACACCGTCACTTACGATCATGGGGTCTGGCAGTGTAACTGTGATTTCTTTCAAACCCGCGGTCGTTGCAGCCATACCATGGCCCTTGAAACTATTCTGGAAGATATGGTCGAAATCACCATGGTTGGCTGACTCGTTTTGTAGCGATCAGCAGAAAGTAGCACAGGCCGTGTAAACACACGGCCTGTTTTCTTAATTTGTTTTCTTTATAATGTGTTGATTAATTAAGTAATCGCAATATGTGACCTGGCCTTTACCAGCTTTCCGGACCTTTTTCGGGATTGACGATGCGGTAATCTTCATCCAGTTGGTTCATTGCTTCAATTTCTTCCGCCGTCAATGAAAAGTCGAAAATTTCGGTATTGGCTTTGATATGGTCCGGGTCGGCCGAACGAGGTATCGGAATTAGGCCGTGCTCAATATGCCAGCGCAAAATCACCTGAATGGGGGTTTTTTTATATTTTTCTGCCAATCGTTGCAAAACGGGTGCTTCAGTCTTTTCTGCCCGAGCGATCGGGCAGTAGGATTCAATTCGGATTTCTCTTTCGTTACAATATTCCAGAAGTTCTTTCTGGAACAAGAAGGGATGAAATTCCACCTGGTTGACTGACGGCACAATATTGGTAGCGTCAATCGTATCCTGGATCAGTTTGGGGGTGTAATTACTCACCCCGATTGTGTTAACTTTCCCTTGCTCACGCAGTTCAATCAGGGCTTTGAATGTTTCAATGGACTGATCAAAATTCTCAACGTTGGGCCAATGGACCAGCAGAAGGTCGATATAGTCCATTTGCATTTTCTCCAAACTGGCTTTTGTGGAATCCATTGTTTTCTGGTAGCCCTGATTCTCATCGGTTATTTTTGTGGTTACAAAAATTTCATTACGGAGGAGGTCGCTTTCGGCAATGGCCCTCCCAACTTCCGCTTCATTGCCATAACTCTGGGCAGTGTCGATCAGGCGATATCCAGCGTCAAGTGCCGTCTTGATTGCCTGGATGCCGGAATCGCCTTTTAAGGCATTGGTACCAAACCCCATTATAGGAAGGGCGGTGTTATCATTTAAACGGTATTGTGTTTGAATATTCATTATCATCCTTCCTTTAAGGCCTCTGGTTTTTATTACCAGATGCCTTCGATCAGGCGTCTCTCAGGACCCAGTTTATCCAATTCTTTCATATCTTCCTCTTTAATTTCAAAGAAGATATCAGCATTTTCAAGGATCCTGTCCTCATTTTCGGATTTCGGGATAACGACCAGGTCGTGGTTGATCCCCCACGCCAGCATCACCTGAGCTGCAGTTTTGTCATATTTTTCCGCCATTTTTTGCAGGACGTCATTATCTAGGAATTTGGCCCTGGCAATCGGGCTGTAGGCTTCGATTTTGATTTCTTTGTCCCGGCAGTATTCAAGTAACTCTTTCTGGTAGAGGAAAGTGTGGAATTCCACTTGATTGGCCTGGGGAACGACGTCCGTTTCATCCAGCAGTTTTTCAAGTAGTTCAATGGTGAAATTGCTGACGCCAATGCTGCGCGACTTTCCTTTTTCGTGCAAATCAATTAATGCTTTCCAGGTTTCTATTGTACGGGAAAAATTCTTGATATCGGGCCAGTGGATCAACAGCAGGTCCACGTAATCGGTCTGGAGTGCCTTCAGGCTCTCTTCGAAGGATTTCTGAGTGCTGTCATAACCCTGGTTAGCGTTACGGATCTTGGTGGTGATGAAAATATCATCGCGAGCCCGGCCGCTGGCTTTCCAACCATCACCTACCTGGCGTTCATTGCCATATGCCTGGGCGGTATCGATCAGTGAATAATCATTTTTTAATGCGAATTCTACAGCGTGTGTGCAGCTCTTCCCTCTGGCCTGCCAGGTGCCCAGCCCCAGATAGGGTATCTCGACACCGTTATTAAGCGTGGTTGTTGTTTCAATTGTCTTTTTCATTTGTCTCCTTGTAGTTCCATTTTTATTTGATTTAATTTTACCCAGTGGGATTTGATATCCAAAAATTACCTTATGATTTGTGTGGTTTGAGCTGGAGGTGGATTATGTAAAATCATGGAGACAATCTGGTTTCGATTAAAATCACCTTTCCATAGTGGGTATACTCATAGGAAACAATCATCTAAAAAAACCTATGCAAAAAACTTTCCGCTTTATCATCTTTATGTTTGTCATTATTTTTGTCACTGGCTGCCGGCAGTTTGCCACCCAAACCACTCAGGATCTGACGCAGCTGACACCGCAGCAACCGACATTTGAAACCACCGTTACACCAACTCCAGCACCAACGCTTGATCCGGCCACAGAACAGACGTTGCGACTGTATCCTCTTTTTGTTGGGAACATCTGGGAATATGAATATCTGGGATTTGACCAAGGCCAGGAGGTGGTCTGGCAGGTGGTGGAGAAGGTAACAGACGTCCGCTTTGTTGACGGATATTATGTTGCAGTTATGGAACGAAGTTTGAAGTTGCTGGATGGTGATCCTCCGCCTGATTTTCAAAGTACTCCAAGTGAGGGAACCTTTTGGTATCTTGTAGATGGCGAGAAATTATATCGCTTTGAGAATCAGTTGTTCACTCAATTATCGGGCGCGTGGCTGGAACTTGTGCTGCCCTTCCCTGAAAATAGCGAGGCCTGGTACCCAAATCCTGACCAGAGAGCCAATCTCGATATGCGAACTACGGGGTTTCGTTATGCTTCGGCACCTTTTAAACGCACATTGCCCATGGGCAGCACCTATACCTGCTACAATGTAGCAACTCGCTATAATGAGGGCATGGCTGAAAGCACATTTTGTGAATCAATTGGTTTTGTTTACGAAGAATTCAACTACTACAATCGAGCTTATGGTTACCGTTCTGAACTACGAGGTTTTTCGATTCAATGAAAACGTTTTGGGCCAGAGTTCAACGGTGGTTGCGATTTAATCTTTTCTATCTGGGAAATCCCCCATGGGATACAGGCGTCTCACCGCCAGAGTTAAAAGCCTTTTTGGAAAAAGCACAACCTGGCCGGGCCCTGGATGTGGGATGTGGCACGGGAACCAACCTGCTGACGATGGCAGAAGCTGGATGGCAGGTGGTAGGTATTGATATTGCCTGGTTATCTATTTTGAGAGCAAAGAACAAAGTGCAGCAAGACGACCTCGAGGCTCGCGTAATTTATGGTGATATCACGGGCGAGCCAGACATTCACCCGCCCTTTGATCTAATCCTTGACATTGGTTGTTACCATGGGCTCTCGCAAAAAGGGCGGGAAGATTACCGGGCACATATTCGGGACTGGCTAAACCCTGGGGGCACTTTGTTGATGTACGCACATCGCCAAATTTCTGAGGAACAGTCTCATGGGATTACAGAAAATGACCTGGATGCCTTTGAATCATTTTTAAAATTACAGTGGCGGGATGATGGGGACGAAGTCCGGCCGGATGGCGGCGGTGGTTATCCCGCAACCTGGGTTCGTTTTGATCGTGCAAAGGAGGCTTGATGTGAAAGAACTGCCAGATCCATTTGTGTTTAAAGCTCATGAAAGCCACATTATCGACCTGGCTTTCACCCCTGACAGCCAGTTTTTGCTTTCTGCAGGCATGGACAATGTGATTCACCAGTGGGTTATTGGGGGTTGGTCACTGGAACGAACCTACTCAGGCCATGAGAAAAGCGTGAATGCAATTAACCTGACATCTGATGGAAGCCGGTTTGTTACCGCTTCCAGTGATCGCAACCTGCTGCTCTGGGAGATGGGTAACAGTGAGCCCTCCGGCCGTTTGTCCACAAAAGGAAACAGTGCGCGGCTCTCGAACAAGGATAGCTTTATTGCTGCTGTGGAGGGCCCCCATGTAACACTCATGGATTTTACTCGTCGGGAGGTTCTCAAAAGATTTCATCCCTTTGAAAAGCGAACCACTGCTATCGCATTTTCGCCGGACGAAAGCATGTTAGTTGTGGGGGGACAAGGGGATGAAATCCGGTTTTATGAACTTCCTTCCTGCGATCAAATCCGCGAGATCAGCCAGGCACATGAGGGCTTTGTTCTTTCTATCGGTTTTTCACCAGATGGCCGTCAAATGGCTTCTACTGGATACGAAGGCAAATTGCGCTTATGGAATCCGGGTAAAGGAGACTTAATCGGGGAAGTACCTTTGGAAAATCAGGGCATTCAATCGCTCGCCTTTTCGCCAGATGGACAAATAATCGCTGTTGCCAGTGATCACCGATTAACAATGGTGGATTCCGATTCTATGGGAATCATCCAGAAAATTGACCTTAAGCCCAAAGGCGTTTACTGCCTGGCGTTTTCGCCTGATGGGAAATGGCTGGCCTGCGGGTCAGCGGATAAGCGCATACGGATCTGGGAGTGGGATTAATCACCTAATGGTGTTGGGGAAAGAGTTTTCGCAAATTTGATTTTGATAGAGGGGATTATTTGATTAGAAGCCATGAATGACAGTAGGGGATTACGATCCCCCTGAAGAGGTATTTTCTAGTGTCAGTGCCCCTTGATCAAAAGAACAAAGTTCAGTATCCAGGATTGAGCCATTAATTTTGCTAAATCGTGTTGGGCGGTTTTTATTTGGTCCTTTGTAAGAGGCCTGGGGGTGTATATACCCTGGTGATATTGGGTTGTTAAAACCTGAAGGGTTTTAATGATTTCTTGAGTTAACCAGGCAACCAAACGGGAAGATTTTTGATGATTCAGCCAATCGATAAGCCCATTTTGAAATTCCAGGGGTGTTTTTGCCGATTGAGGCAAGGTAAACAAGCGTTTGAGATGTCTCTTCATCTGCTGATGGATATTTTCAATTTGCTGATTTGTTGAAGTTTGCCGGCTTCTGAAATTAATAAATTTATGCCCGAAGAAGAAGATGAAGATAAAAAGATTGATCACACCCAATAAAATGAGCAGATCCGGCCAAAATGGCTGTTGTATGTTATCTTCGTTCGTAAGGCGAGCATCGTTATCAATTCCGGGTTGCGGGCTGGGGAGCGTGTCCCATGAAAAGGGGGATTCGCTTGCGGTGGGCTCAAAGGGTATCCATCCATAAGGGGAGATATAGACCTCTGGCCAGGCATGGGCATTGGCTTCAGTGACGACAAACACAGCCTTGTTGTGGTCATATTCTCCGGCGGTGTAACCAACAGCCAGTCTTGCGGGCAAACCCACGGCCCGCGCTAAAATAACCATTGAACTGGCAAAATAATCGCAATACCCTTTTTGCAAATCAAATAGGAAATAATCAACGATGTCTTCATCCTCAGGCGGTGAAGGAATATCCAGTGTGTACTCAAATTGACGCAGATAGGATTCGATTGCTTTGGCTTTTTCATAAGGCCTGAGGAGACCTTCGGTGATGGAAAGCGCCAGGTCGTGAACACGCTGCGGGGTGGCTTCGTTAATTTCAAGGTAATTTTCAACAATTTCTTGTGGTGCTTCCTGGTTTGCTTCCATCAGTCTTTCCTGGGAGATTTCAAGAACGAAGGATTCAACTTCGTAAGCCAGAGCATCTAACTGGGCTGAATAATATTCACTGGTTGATTCACGCCATCCCACAATAACTTGATGGTCAACAGATTGTGGCAATCCTGAGCTATACAATGTGGGCGATGCGTTTGTTGTTTTGCTGATATTTTGATGCAAAATTCGGCCTTTGCTGGGGTCCGCAGGGATTATCACTTCGTTTTTGGGGACATTCTCAAGCGAAATTTCACTGGTTTCCCATCCGTTTCCGGTGTAGATATCATAAGAACGGCCAAACCAATAATATTTTGGGAGCTGGTTGCCGGGTTCAAGTTCTGGCGGCAGGTAAAATTCTCCGGTATCAATCTCCATGATAAGATTTTCTGAAAGTTCAGGCCCTGCGCCAATCAAAAAAGCTCGTGGGAGGGATCCTGATCTGTCGTTTGGGAATTGGGGCCGGGGAGTTGTTTCCAGGCCAAGCGATTCATCGAATTGTGAATTTGATGATTCTTGAGAGATTAAGTTACGATTGAAAAATTCGCGAAATTCATCATACGGAAGATTTGGCAATATCCCTGCAATGGCCATTATGACAATAATTATTGGAATGCCAAGGGAGATGATATCAAATCGGATTTCTTCTGAAAAGTCAATCTGATTGAGGCGCCATTTATTCTCAAGGGTCAGATGTTCGATGAGAACGATCATTAATAATAAAAATGAAAGGCCCATAACCAAGCCTGATGTGTTTTGCCTTGTATATCCGAGAATTCCCGCCAATAAGGCTAATATTGGCAAGCTGGCGATAAATGCATGATTCTTTCGCCGCAAAAACCAACCTGTGGTAAATGAGGCGGCCCATAAAAGGAAACCCCAAAAGGTCCTGGAGACCGCAGGATTGTGATTGTTTTGTGTGCCCAGGAAAGCAGATAACCAGGAATAAGTTTGTCCAGAATAATTCGAAAGGTCGGCAATCAGCCTGTTGAGAAATATAATTATCCGATAGACAGATTCGTCGCCAATTTGGTAAGGAAGTGCCAGCCTGATCGCTTTGAATCCTTCGTAACTGGCGCGGAACAAATTTGTATAACCCCCTGAATTAATGAGCACAAGCAGGATAAGCCCTGAACAGACACCGGAAGCCAAAGCGATGAATGCTCTTCTTTGACCCCCGCTAAATATCCAACCGGTTATTATTGCAATTATCCCAAAGACAGACATCCAGGTAAAGGAAAAATCTCGAATTGATTCATTCATCCCGACTGTCAATGAGAGTACGAGCATGATGGCTGCCAGCAAGAAAAGTCCCCAACCAAACCGGTACCTTCCAATAAGAGGAAAGGGCGTAGATTTCATTTGAGCCTCTTCCAGGTAAGGTCCTTAGGTTTCTTGACAGGAATTGCCTGGCCGGTACCGAAAACCCGCCATTCCCAAAGAGGTTTTTCCTGAAAATTCAGTTGTTCAGCGAACATCTCTGATTGGATTAAATACGCCTGAATACCGGCATTCCAAAGTTTTTCCAAAGCATCGTGGGTATTTCCTTCCGACCCATAGGACTTTGGGTCCATCAATAAAATTGTTGGGATCAACCCCTTCGATTTAAGCCAGAGCAGTGGTTTCCACCAATCCAAAGATATGTCCGGGGTGATGATCACCAGGCTGGCTGTCTGTTTGATTGACCCTGATATTCTTTCCAACAATCTCTCGAGTGAAATGTCACCTGCTACAGATAACGCGAGGGAACGTAAAATTTTCATGGATTGGTCACTGGCATATTGAGGAGAAATCCATCTCCGCTGCCTATCATTTGTAATTAATCCCACAGCTTTGCCGTTCTGAAGCCCTTTACCTGCCAGTGATGCGGATAGGATAATTCCCGCCTCAAGCGTGTTGTTGACCTCATCCCCGCATTGGACCGTCTCGAACATGTCCTGAATAATCCACCAGTTGCCTGTGGGTGTTTTTTCAAACACTTTGGTTCTCAACTGATTCAATTTGGCGGTGGAGGCCCAATGGATATGATGGTAAGGGTCAGTTGGCTGATAATCTCTTGTTGTGCTGACCGCTACAGATTGCTCAATCAGGCCTCTTGAAACCCGCCCATCTCCGGATTGACCGCCACTGGCTACTTGAATGTGGGGCAAAGGAATCACCGGAGGTGTAATGAGGATGTTTGTTGCAGACGGGTCGTGAATGGAAAGGCGATAAACGCCAAAAAGATCTGAAGTGCAAATGGTTGTGGGGCCTACTCGGTACAAACCTCTCCGGGTGCAAACAAGCCGGTTTTGCCAGGTGAAGGTACTGTAAGGACTGATGCTTGTTCCGACAGCTTCTTTTGTTCCGGGAATAGTTGTTTTGTCAATAATTTCCAGGCCAATGGTGGGAAACCCGGATTTATTATGAACAACAATTCGTTCCTCGATAACATCTCCGACCTGGGCCCAGTCGTATCGCATCTCTCTGAGGAGAAACAGGTTCGACTTTAAAACATGAATGGATATTGTGCTGAACAAAAGCGCCAGGCCCAAAGCAAGCAGCAGAATCCACCATCCCCTGAAGGGGAAAATGATTTGAAGGATTAGTAGAACGCCCAACAAGCCGGGAAGCAACCAGAGTCGTAATTGGAGGTCTACTTCAAGCTTTTCTCTCATTGGTTTGATTCCTACATTGTTTGCTGCTGACGAAAGGATTCCTTAAGTTGTTGTAACAGCATCTGAGAGGATCTGGACTGTTCTTTAGTAATTTTTTGCTTTGAGTATCTGGCTGTAATAAAAAATTTTGTAAAAGCGTGAATCAATGCAGATGCCTGAGGGTCATCCTGGCTGCAGGTTTCTGCGAATTCCAAAGGTGTTTGCGATTTCTTCCGTTTTCTGCCGTTTTTGGCATTCCAATGGAGCCAATCAATATAGTTTAGGATGATGGCCTGACGCGGAGGAAGGACTTTGATCCGGTCTGTAATTGAGTGGAAATCCTGTTTTCCTCGATTAATTTGAGCTTTGATTTTCTCAGAGCTGTTTTTAATTGTTTCGGTTACGGATTGTTGAAATATTGCAAGCCGATTTTTGAGCCACTGCCATAGATCTTTCATCCAAACACCGATTTTTAATTGCTTAAAGAAGAATTCAAACCCATATTTGTTTTTGATGAAGTAATAGACAGCAAAACCTATGATGAAAAGGAAGATCAGCCAGAAGAGGACCGATTTTAGGATGTCAAACCAGGGGGCTGGTCCTGTGGGTTGGGAGATAAAAGGAATTATTTCCGGTCTTTCCTGCTGGATTATTTCGTTAATAGAGTCCCCCTCTGGTGGGGGGCTTGTTTCTGGAAACAGCAGGGAAAGCGGTAACATAAATAGAAATTGAATGATGGACCAAAAAATAATGAGGATATTAATGATTACACCAGCGATTGGCCTGAGGCCAACAGTAAAATCTGTTGGCAGAAAGATAATAAGTAAAACCACGACCATAATGAAAACAAAAGTGTATACAATCCAGTGTGTAGATAGATCCTGGCTCACGGGTACATCGTTTAAATACCAGCGCGCTTTCATGATGGCGTATTGGTTGAGGGCCAGCAGGATAAATGCAGTCCCAAAATAAATCAACATTGCTAAAAGGAGAAAATCTGCTGACCCGCGCGGCATTATATTCGTTGAAATATTATTCAAAAGACTCATTAAAACGAGCATGATCAAACCAATCACGAAAATCAGCCTGATCAACCCCCGACGCGCTTCATAGCGGTCTGTATATGTGTGCCCCAGCTTTTCCTGGGCCATTAAATCCTGATCTTCTTTAAGTTCATTAAGAGGAGAACTGAACAACCAGGTGAATGCCCAGGTGATGATAATGCCCAAAACCCTTAATAGTGTATTGTTGTCAAAAAAAGATTGGAAAAAATTATCTGACCAGGAGGAAATTTCTTGGAGGATGTTGGTTGAAGGATCAAGTACGACCGAAAATATCTTAACAATGAGGATGATAAAGATGATTTCTGCTATTGTATAAAGAATATGATTATAAAGAACCTTGGATTGTGCTCGTTGACTGTATCGTAATATAAGTGATTCTAAGGCTACCAAAAATGCAAAAGCAGCAAACCCCGTGGTTTGCCAACCTGGAGAGAACAACTGAAAAAACCTTCCCAGGATGAAGGCGAAACAGGCTAACATTAAGCTGACCAGAAAAAAGTTTATTGCAATAAAGATCAGCGGATGGTTGATTTTTTCAATTGACGATAAGTTATCTTTCATGATTTCTTTGTCACCATTACTTTAAGATCTTTCGGATAACGTAGTGAATATACTGGGATGGCATAATGGTTTGCCAAACTTTTTAAGTCAAACTTGAGGGGTACACGGTCAGTCAAAAGTATGACAGGGTTTGTGCCTCTTTTCTTGGATTGATATAATTGGTCTAAATGGTTTTCATTGATCGTACCTGAGATTAACACAACCGTCGCACCCCAAGGAAGATTGACCAGGTTTTCACTTAACAGCATATCCAGGGGAATATCATTAGCGGGTTGAATCCTGGCGAGTGTTTCCAGAATGTTGATAAAATTCCCATTCCCTTTTTTGGGGGGTATTACCGGTGGGATTTTGTTATCCATATGAGGATCGATCCCGTTTGTGGACAAGCCTACCGGCTGTTGGTGGTTTTTCCCCCAGGCTGCTATGGAAGCAGCAGAAGTGACCGCCAGTTCTGTTGCGTCAAAAAAAGTTTTGATGTTGTAGCTTTCCCGGTTCAGATCCAGTAATATGGCGATTTCCAGTGCGATGGCGGATTCAAACAGCTTGACTTGCAATTCCCCGGTTGATGCCGTCGATTTCCAATCGATGCGGCGAATTGAATCGCCATGATGATAATCTCGCTTACCCATTGTGCGGCTTGTGTCTTCAAAAATTGGGTTTTTTTCCTTAATTGTTCCAAATGGGGAGCGAGATGGCAGTCCAAATTCTTCTAAATTTACAATTTGGGGATAAATTGTTATTGAGTCGCCAGGAAATTCACGCTGTTCTGGTTTAATGAGCCCGAGCGGCTCGCCCGTTTGGGCTTGCAATGGGCCCAAAATGTAATATCCTCGTTTGAGTGCTTTACACTTGTAGTTGATTTCCTTTTTATCTTTGCTGGCCAGGCTCAATACAGTATTCACGGTCTGGCCTGCTCGAAGATTAACTGGCAAGCTTTCCTTAACTTCAAGCCACAGGATGGGTAATATGCTTTTGTTATTGATTGTGAGTTTCACATCAATAGTATCCCCCAAATAGGCACGTTTATCATATCCCCGCTTAATCTCGACAAGTTGAATGGCGCGTTTATTCCACCAAAGCCCAAGGATAAAAATGCCAATTACCAAATAAAAAACAGTTAAGGCAGATTCGGCCTGCAAAAGAACTGCCAAAATCATCAAAAAGATGATAAATGGCACATAATCAGCCATAACGCTTAATCCTGATCCTTGAATTTCAGAGGCGTATTTTCGATGATTTGATGGACAAGCCTCTCGTTGGTGATCCCTCGCAGTTCTGCCTTTGGTTTAAGCATTAACCGGTGGGATAACACCGGAACAGCCAGGTATTTAACATCATCCGGAAGAATATAATCACGACCCCGAACCGCTGCGAGTGCCCGGCTAGCTTTCGAAAGGCTTATGGTCGCACGTGGGCTGCCGCCCAGAAGGATGTCAGGATGGTGCCGAGTTTCATCTATGATCTTGATCATATAATCTACGATGGTTTCGTCCAAATTCACCTCAGATATTTGAGGCCTTAACTTTTGGATTTCATCAGGGTTGATTATCGGTTTCAGGGTTTCAATGGGGTGTTGGCCCTTTAACCGATTCAAAATTTCTTTTTCTTGTGTTTGTGTCGGGTAACCTAAATCTACTTTGAGCAGGAACCTGTCCAATTGCGCTTCTGGGAGTGGGAAAGTACCTTCATATTCAACCGGATTCTGAGTTGCCAGGACGATGAAGGGGCGCGGGAGGGGGTAGGTAACGCCATCCATCGTCACCTGGCTTTCTTGCATAGCCTCAAGCAGGGCAGATTGTGTTCGCGGTGTGGCACGATTGATTTCATCTGCCAGCAAGACGTTGACAAAAAGAGGTCCAGGGCGAAACTCAAATTTTTGTGTGGCTTGGTTAAAGATCGACACACCGGTAATGTCATTTGGCAAAAGGTCCGGAGTGCATTGTAAACGCTTGAATTCGCCGCCAAGGCTGATTGCCAAGGATCGGGCCAACATGGTTTTTCCAACCCCGGGCACATCTTCAATTAAAACATGACCCTCACATAGCAGCGCAACCATCAATAATTCAATAGCGTCATCCTTCCCGACAATGACAGTGCCAATGTTTTGTTTTATTTTATCGATAAGGGTAGTCAATTCCATGGCAGTGATCCTTTATAGATGAAGATATTATGTATTATAACGAATAATGAATTTAAATTTTTTATTCGCATGAATACTGCATTTGGGTAATAAGGATAATATGGAATGAAAACTCATAGAATTATTTTATCTTTTGAGAATAATTTCGAATATTTCTTAAATATATATCTTATACCTGCCTGATCGGCCAGGTATTAAATACACCGTCTGACCGATGGCGCAAAGGGGTGTTTCATGGATAATTGCATCATGTTGACCGGAATTACTGGTTTACCCAAAACAACCGAAGAAGACCAAGAAGAACTGGCGATGAATCTTGAAAATCGGAATGTGAACAAATGGAAAAGTGCCGTCTTCGGCACAGCGCTTGGTTCTGTCTTTAGTGCTGTCCTTGCTATCTTGTTGTATTTGATCAGCGGACAGCCCCTTTACCTGGCCATCATTGGACTGGGTGCAGGGATTGGGTTTTCAGTTGGCGGTGGATTGGGACAGAATCTCTGATCCGGACAACAACTCTGGTAAAAGTTGACCAAGCTTTACCTTTAAGAATATATTTTCTCCTCTGATCAAACCGGAAGCTGATTGACTTCCGGTTTGGTGTTTAAATCATTAAAGCGCAGGTTGGGTTTTAGAGTCTTTTCGAATAAAATGGAGGCCATGCCAGATCTTTTTTCCGGATATCCCAATAGAAGGCGTATTTCCCTTTTATCATCAACCCTGGTTTTTGTTTCGCTTGGGCTGGTATTGGCGATGCTGTATCCTGTATCCGCTTCATCAGCACTATCTTTGGCAGATATGCCCGGGCAGCAGGGTGAGTGGCCCACAGTTGGCGTTGGCGCGGGATATATGCGCTTTGAACAGTTGGGGGTCCAGGAAGGCCTTTCGGACAATGCTGTCCTGGCCGTTCTGCAGGATTCGCTGGGATTTATGTGGTTTGGCACTCGTGAAGGGTTGAACAGGTTTAATGGCTATGAATTCGATATTTACACTGCGGATTTGAATAATCCGGATGCCCTATCCGATTCGACGGTAACGGCTCTGGCCGAGACGGAAGACGGTGCGCTTTGGGTGGGCACCCGGGATGGGGGGTTGAATCGTTTTGATACCAAAACCAGGATATTCGCACAGGTTAATTTAAATCAAAACGACTCATCCAACCGGCTTTCTCGGATAAACGTTCTTCTAGTTGATTCTCAAGGCAAATTGTGGGTGGGTACCCCTGATGGCTTGATCAGGTTGAATCCTGAGAATGGCGAAGTCTCCTTTTACCAGAATGATCCAAACGATGAACAAAGTTTGAGCGATGATGAAATCCTTTCTTTGTTTGAAGATCAAGATGGCCGCTTGTGGGTGGGCACAGCAAATGGTTTGAACATGTATGAGGGAAATGGTGCTTATACCCGTTACCTGACTGATGTGGCTTCGGATGTTTCAACGATCTCGGCTATCAGCAATGATCGTGATGACGGCTTGTGGCTTGGCAGTCACGGCGGGTTGCTTCACTTTTATCCTGCAAGAGGCACAAGTCGGGTTTTCAGACATAATCCCAATGCCCCACATTATCTGAGCAGCAACA
This sequence comes from Candidatus Brevefilum sp., assembly GCA_048615215.1. GTDB lineage: Bacteria > Chloroflexota > Anaerolineae > Anaerolineales > Anaerolineaceae > Brevifilum. The sequence goes on along the minus strand of JBMCLF010000005.1, from coordinate 3,690 downwards.
GGATCAGTGTGCTGTTTACAGATTCCACCGGGCGACTTTGGATTGGTTACGAGGATCGGGGTGTAAACCTCGTAACGGAATATTCAGGTGATGATCTGTCTGTGGAGTCATTTGAAAACCAGGCTTTCAACCCTCGTAGCCTGAGCCACAATGCCGTTAATGCGATTTTTGAAGATGAGGGTGGATTGCTCTGGTTCGGAACTTTGGGCGGCGGTGTTAATAAGGCCAATCCTGCAACGCGCAATTTTGGCTACTACCAGTCTGAGCCTGACAACCCTGATTCGCCAACCGGCGGAAATATTACAGCATTGGCGTTTGATGGGCTCCGCCGAAGCCTGTGGATTGGCACGGCGGACAATGGTTTGGATCGGATGGACCTCATCACCGGAGAATTTACACACTACCGGCATGACCCTGATGATGAAAACAGTCTTGATAGCGATCAGGTGTCATTGTTGCATATTGACCCGGAAGGGAATTTATTGGTAGAAACTCAGGCCGGGAGGCTGGAATATTATGACTCTGGTCAGGGTGGTTTCTTGCCAGCACTGTCCAACCTTGCGGGTTATCGGAGTGGTTCTTCCACCACTGCGATCGCTAATGATTCACATGGGACATTGTGGTTGAGCCAGGCCTCCAGGCAGTTGCTAAAAGTTGACCCGGGCCGTGAGGTTGTCGCCCGTTATGACCTGGCTTCTTATGCATCTGAACCCATACATGACATTCATATAACGGATATTTATGCCGATCCGGTTGGCGTTCTCTGGATGGCGACAGAAAACGATGGGCTGGTCCGGTTTGATTCGAATCAGGGTGCTTTCACCATCTTTTCGGCAAAGGGGAATGGCCCCGGCCCATCTCACAACACGCTGAATAACATTTACCCGAGCCCCGATGGGGAGGTGCTCTGGTTAGGGACTGAAGGTGGTGGGCTGAACAAATTTACAATTGAAACACAGAGGTTCACATACTTCACCACCGATAACGGTTTACCATCTAACCGGATTTATGGGATTCTCGAAGATGATTTTGGAAACCTCTGGTTGAGCACCGGCAACGGTCTGGCGAGGTTCGACCCGGTTTCGGAAATCGTCCAAACCTTTGACGCTTCTGATGGACTTCAGGGAAACACATTTAACCCACATGCTTATGCCGCCGGCGATAGGGGTGCGTTATTTTTTGGCGGCGTAGATGGGTTTAATGCCTTTTATCCCGAGATGATCGAGGAGAATGATCACATCCCGACGTTGGTCATCACCGAGGTTTCATTATTTAATCAGGTATTGGCCAGGAATATTACTGGCTGTGATGCTGCATTGGCGCTTACCCATGATCAAAACTTCTTGTCGTTTGAGTTTTCCGCACTGGATTACACTTCACCTGAAAACAATCTCTATGCATACATGATGGAAGGCCTGGACAGTGATTATATCCAGGCCGGCAATAAGCGCAGTGCGGACTACCCCAACCTTCCCTGGGGCAGTTACACTTTCAGGTTGATTGGTTCTAATAACGATGGCCTTTGGAATACAGATGAAACCTGCCTGTTCATTGACATTCAACCGCCGTTCTGGGCCAGGTGGTGGTTCATCCTGCTCGTTGGTCTTTTTCTGGCTGCATCCGTGATCTTGGGTTTTCAGTGGCGGACGCGGGCGATCGAGAGAAATCGTGAGACCCTGGCGCTCCAGGTTTTTGAACGCACCATGGAAATTGAGCGCCGCCGTCAGATGGCTTCGGGGTTGAGTGAGGTGATCCGCCTCATTAATACCAATCAACCCCTTGCAAAGAGCCTGGATTTCATCGTCCAACAATGTGTGGGGCTGACCCAGGCCAGTAAGGCGGCGATCTTTGAACGGATAGGCGATCAGGTGGTTGCACGCGCTTGCTATCCGCAGGGTGAAACCTACCCCGTGGATTTGACGGATTCTGAGTCGGCCAGTGCGAGGTGTATGTTGGAAACAACTTTCTTGAACCGCTTACTGATTTATTCCCGAATCGATCCTGAAACAATGAAATCGGACACGAGCTGGGAATTGGTGAGCGGCGAATACCGCACTGTTCTCTGTACGCCGGTGCTCGTGGTGGGTGAAGTGTATGGCGGGCTGGTTCTGTATTATGGTGATGAGCGCACCTTCACACCTGAAGAGATCAACCTGGCGAACACCCTGGCGGATCAGGCCTCCCTGGCAATTGCCAATGAGAGGTTGAAGGATGAGGCTCAGAAAGCCGCAGTGGTTGGTGAACGAAATCGATTGGCACGCGACCTTCATGATGCGGTCACACAGACTTTATTCTCCACCAGTTTGATCGCGGAGGTACTGCCGAAGATCTGGCAAAAAGATCCCGAAAAAGCCCAAAACCGTTTGGATGAATTGCGTCACCTGACACGCGGCGCTTTGGGTGAGATGCGCACGCTGCTGATGGAATTACGTCCCTCAGCCTTGCGTAATGCGGATCCTGCCGAATTATTTAAGCATCTGACCGATGCCTTCACTGGCAGGACCGGCGTGCCGGTCAATTTTACGATGACAACTTCAGTGGACTGCACAATGCCTGCAGAGATTAAATTGGTATTTTATCGGATTACTCAGGAAGGCTTGAACAATATTGCTAAACATGCCGGTGCGGAACAGGTCTGGTTCCGGTTTAATTGCACATCTGAAGTGGTGACCCTGACGATCTCAGATGATGGACAGGGATTTGAACAGGATTCTGTTCCGGCAGGGCATTTTGGCCTGGACATCATGCACGAACGCGCCGGGAGTATTGGGGCTGAGCTGGCAATTGTCAGCCAACCCGGTGAGGGGACAACCCTGCGTCTGGTCTGGCAACCTGACCAGGATGAGATAAAATTGAGTAATGGCAAACCGCAGAATAAAGAGAGGTAGTTGCGATGAACAATGAAAATACCATTCATGTCATGATTGTGGACGATCATAAAGTAGTTCGCAGCGGTTTGAGCGCTTTTTTGGATGCTTACGATGATTTGGAATTGGTCGCCCAGGCCGACAGCGGGGAAAAAGCGCTGGCGCTTTGCCATCAGAATCAGCCTGATGTGGTGTTGATGGATCTTGTGATGCCGAAAATGAACGGCGCAGAGGCTACGGAAGCCCTTTTAAATGTCTGTCCCGAAACCAAAGTGATTGCCCTGACAAGTTTCAAAGAACAGGAGCTGGTCGAAGGCGCTTTAAAAGCGGGTGCCATTGGCTACCTGTTAAAGGATGTGGATGCAGATGAACTGGCTGATGCCATTCGTCAGGCCTTTGCAGGCAAGCCAACTTTGGCGCCGGAAGCCGCCCAGGTGCTGATCCAGGCCAGCCGAAAACCTTATAAACCCGGGATTGACCTGACAGAACGTGAAAGAGAGGTCCTTGGCCTCCTGGTGAATGGCTTGACCAATCCTGAAATTGCAGAGCGGTTATATGTCAGCAAATCTACGGTTAAATTTCACGTTAGCAGCATATTGAATAAATTACAGGTCTCCAGCCGAACAGAGGCGGTGGCTAAGGCCCTGCAGGAGGGTTTGATCCAATCGGAAGATTGAATCCTGATCAATCAAAAAAAAACGTCAATGTTTTAGGGCTGCGTTGCTTTGATTTCCCCTTTTTTACCAATCTGTCCCTTATGCTCTTTTTGAAGTAATCTGTTCGCATCTAGCTAGCTCTTTTACAATAGCGGAATACATAGAGG
>JBMCLF010000004.1:0-22164 GCA_048615215.1 Candidatus Brevefilum sp. | reverse complement strand
ACGCCGCGAAACAAAAATTCTGTGGTTGGTTCTGGTGTTTGATGCGCGGGAAGTTGACGCAGGCAGGTCAGGGCGATCGCCGCAGTCGCCATCCAGCCGACAATCAGTTTGATGACTGCCATGCCAGTGGGCCAGGAGAGTGACACCAGGTAAAAAGCCGCAACATATTGCAGGCCCAAAGCAGCTGCATTGATCCGCCAATCTCGAAAAACCAGTATGACCATGGATGTGATTACAATCAGGATAAATGCGGCGATTTCAAGAGGGTTCATATCAGTTAGCCCCCTGTCCGGTGAGGATGGCAATGAGGAGCACAAAGAGCAAAACAGTCCAGAGAAGCCCTCCTTCGCTTTCAATCAAATTTGTAAAGGCTCTGATGATTTTCCCAAGGAAGTTTTTCACCCACCAGAGGACCTGGTAAACCCAATCCATCCTGAAGAAGGATTCCAGGCGTGGCAGAAGCCAATCCAAAACTTTTTTATATTCGCTTCTTTCCGGGAGTTGAATGTAAGGAGGGCGGATGCCAAGCCGTCGGGAAAGGAATACAGCACCCAACACCAGCAAGAGGCTGATTAGTGGGTACCACCACATGCCCAGGGTAAATGAGCCGGGCCAGCCAATCAACCCCAGCATGATATTGGCCTGGATGATGATGATTAAACCCAGGGGATATACCAATCGGGCCCATGATTCGAGCACTCCTGACGCACCGCCGGGCTGAAGTGCCCTGTTCAAGTAGCCCAGGATCAGGATTGCATGGGCAAAGAGGAAGAGCACCGTCCAGAAAGTGAACCCGTCAGCTGTCAAGCCTGCCCAGCCGCTGGCCAGCGGTGTAAAGGGTAAACCAACCAATCCGATCAGACCAAAGTGAAGCAGAAAGTTCATCCGCTGAACACGGGGATAATACAGGAATAGCAGGCTGCCCGGCAGGATCAAAGCCGTTCCCCAGGCGAGGCTCGTACTGGGCGCCCCGTTCAGAACAGAGACCGTCGCCAGGCTGGACCAGCCAACGATCCAGTAAGGCCGTCCGAGGATCTCATCAGATGTCCGCAGCCACCGGAATGCCGAATACAACGCCGTCGCTGCCAGCAAGCCCTCAAAAAGCGGCATCCAGCGTATCAGGGTCAGCGGCAGAAGGTCTGCGGGCAGGCGTGCCAGCAGGCACAAACTTGAGGCAACTGGCGCCAGTCGGATAATGTTGCCAGCCCCACGCCGCATGCCGGGTTCCTGTAAAAATGGGAGATTGAGGGGAAAAACACCCAGCCGCAGCCCGCCGGCGAGGAGAAAGAAAAAGCCAGTGCGAGGAGGGATCTGGGTCAGATCAAACGGCCCACCCACCTGCCATGCCTGGGTGGTCGCCAGGATAAGGCTCAGGATAGAAGCCAGCCGAACGCTGTACGAGAGGATAATCCTGAGCAAATATCGGTCGGCGTCGTTCAACCTCAATAAATAAAACAATTCAAGCAGGTCCACCATCACCCAGGCGACCATTAATGTAAGGCTCGTGCCAGATTGCAGGGCCAGCAGGCCCAATGCAGTAATCACCAGGCTGGCAGACCAGGACCGGGGTGTGCTGTCATACCGGGTACGCGCTGCACCGGTCAGGATAATCGCCAGCGCAATGGTGATCAGGCTGAGAACATAGGGCCATGAATCGTAATCCAGTAAAAGAGAAAACTCACCGATCAGGTTCAGGTCAATAGATTCCCAGGAGAGGAGTTCCAGGGATGTCGGCAGCCTCAGGCGCAGGAAAATGATGAAAAGCCAGGTAAGAATCGTTGTCAGGGAGGCAATTAGCCAGCTCGTTCCAAATTTTGGACGGAGTCGGTCCAGGATTGCAATGGCCAGGGCAGCCAGCAGGAGGATCCCGATAGGCAGAAGAAGGATCATTGTTTCGAGGGGCTAAACCAGAACTTCACCTTCATGACAGTGCAAATAGCGTCCCATGCCAGGTTTGCCATGCCAGTTTTCACCTTCCACGATCATCCGGCCCCGCAGGAATACCATCACCGGAAAACCTTTGAGACGCCAGCCTTCATAGAGATTGTAATCTGTGCGATGCTGGGCGATATCCACACCATAGCGGATCTCCTTATCGGGGTCCCAAATGGCAATGTCGGCGTCGGCACCGGGAACCAGGGCGCCTTTTTGAGGATAAAGTCCGAAGATTTTCGCCGGATTAGTGCAGTGCAAAGCGACGAATTGGTTTGGGGTCAGGCGTCCGCTGCTCACACCCTGCGTCCAGAGGATCGGCATCCGGTCGCCCAAGCCGGGCAGGCCGTTGGGGATTTTTGTGAAATTCTCCCTCCCGAGTTCTTTTCCAGGGATTGCTACCATTTCACCTTCGTATTCAATGGGGGTCGTCCCGTCATAAAAGAAGGGGCAGTGGTCGGTGCCCATGGTCTGGATGATATTATCTTCTAACCCTTCCCAGAGACGCAGGTTGTCGGCTTCAGTTCGCATGGGCGGTGAGCAGACCCATTTTGCGCCATCCTCCCGGCGCAGGTCGTCTTCTGTGAAGAAAAGGTACTGCGGGCAGGCTTCCCCCATCATGTTGAGGCCGTGTTCGCGGGCATAGGCCAGTTGATCCACCTCGCCACCAGCGTTCATGTGGACCAGATAGAGCGGAGCGTCGCCAGCTTGTGCGGCCAGTGCGGCGGCGCGCAGCGATGCTTCCACGGCGCCCCAGGCTGGGCGGGTCTTGGCATGAAAAATGGGATCTTGATTGCCGGCGGCCAGTGCTTCATCCACGAGGATGTCGATCACATCGCCGTTCTCAGCATGCACCATGGTGAGAATGCCGGCCGATCGGGCGACCCGCATCACACGAAAGATCTCACCATCGGAGAGGCGCAAACGTCCATTATAAGCCGTGAAGACCTTGAGGCTGGTAATCCCGAGATCGGGCAGGGTGAAGATCTCTTTGGCAACATCTTTGTCGAAGCGGGTGATGTTCATATGAAAGGCAAAATCAATCGAGGCTTTGGGGTCAGCTTTTGCGTGCCAGCGTTCAATATTCTCTTCCAGCGTGCCTTCATCCTGCGGGACAAAATCGATCACGGTGGTGGTCCCACCGAAGGCGGCCGCTTTGCCGCCGGTATAGTGATCGTCTGAGGAGACTGTGTTGAACATGGGCAGGTCCAGATGGACGTGGGGGTCGATCCCTCCCGGCAGGACGTATTTCCCTTCTGTATCGATGATTTTAGCATCAGGGTGCGTAAGGTCCTGGCCGATCTGGCTGATTTTTTCACCCTCGATCAGGATATCGGCTTTGAAGGTCTCACTGGCTGTGATCAGTTTTCCGTTTTTTATTAAAGTGGCCATAGAAAGACTCCAGTATACGATTAATGGATGAACTTAAATTGATTTTAGCAGATTATAGATGAATAGTGAAATGTTTACAGGGTGCACTCTTCATGTGGTTGTTGACAAAATAATTAGAAATGGTATGATTAATCCTGAAGTTATGTCAGTTTTGGGAGGCAATGTACCGTCCAGACTTGCGGAGACTGGGCGGCTTTTTTGTCTCAAAAACGAAGCAGACCTTCATAACATTTTCAGTAATTAACAAAGGAAGTATTTAGAATGTCAGAAAAAGAAATTGGAACCGTGAAATGGTTCAACGATGCAAAAGGTTATGGTTTTATCGAGCGTGAGCAAGGCGATGATGTCTTCGTACATCACACCGCGATCCTGGGATCAGGCTTCAAATCACTGCGCGAGGACCAGCAAGTAGAATTCTCCGTGGAACAAGGTCCTAAAGGACTGCAGGCCAAGGATGTTCAACCCCTGTAGTTTATAGACCCAACAAAATAGCAAATGACACCGGTCAGGGTTCCGCAACCTGGCCGGTTTTTGTTTTTAATTTTGCCTTTGTTGTCAGGATTTTCTGAATTCGCCCAGCAGGGCTAAAATGGCAGGGTCGATAATTGATTCGGGGAGGTCGTTGGCCCGGTATTCGTTGGTTTTGAGGGCGCGTTCCCGCAGCGAGTGCCAGAGCACTTCCCGTTCATTCTGAGCTTTGACAACAAGGTCGTTGATCGTTTGAGCGGTTTTGAATTGTTCGCCGGTGGTGTAAAAGAAGGTGATGCGCTTCCAATCGCTGGCAGGAACGGGATTATCCAGCCTCTGGAGGGGGCCGATCTGGATTTTGAAGTATTCTTCCTGAGCCCTGGGATGGTCCGGTTCATCCCGAATGAGATCACGCTGTCGAACCAGTTCATGCCCCTGGATCTCAGCTACAAAAGAAATCTGCCAGCGTTTTGCTTCACCGAAAGCTTTGGTTTGGTAAAAGGCAAGATAATCAACGGAAATGACTTTGGGGGCAGATTTGAGGGGGATGCGGTACCAACCGAAGAGCCGGGCGATATCAAAATCACGCTGGTTGGGAAGGATCGCCACCAGGATCAGGGCAGTTTCGGGTAAGGTTTGGTTCATGACTTCCCCTTTGTTGGATGACTTATGGGGATTTTATCATAGATTTTTGGTACTGATAACAACAAGCTTGAGGTAACTGACTTAGCCGGCAGTCCTGACTTGCAAAAAAACAAAAAAGCTGTCGAAGAATATGTCGACAGCTTTTTATTTGGTATATTATTCTTAAAGCAAACCCACCCGCTCGTTGAACTCCTCAATCTTGGCGTCAATTTCAGGGATCTGCTGTTGAAGCTCGGTCCAGTAATCGCGCTGATAAAACTGAGCATTGATCTCTTCCAGGGTCTTGCCTTGCTGCTCGACCCAGGTGAAGTACTTCAGGTTATGAATGCGTTTCTGGCCGGTATAGGTCAGATCTTCCAGGTAATCGGTGGTGATGCTTTTGAGCCAGCGGGCGTCATCGACGGCAGCATCTTTCTCGCTGTATTCCCCCATCTTCTCGTGCATCTCCACCAGCCGACTTTCGTAGAGTTCCATTGAGTCGGTCAAAACAGTGAGGACGATGTCGTTTTCGGTCAGTTCCTGGTATTTGGCAACTTTGATGGCGGAAAGCAGGTTGGAGATACTGGAGAAGCCAAGCAAATCCAGTTTGTCCACCAATTCCACAGGCACACCTGATTTCGCCAGGTGCGTCCGGCCTTCCGGTTCATTGAACAGGCGGGCGAGGTTGACCACAGCATTGTCGTCAATGCCGACGATGATGTCAGTGTTGGTGGCGTGATGGATCCAGGGGACGTGTTTGTCTCCGATGCCCTCAATGCGATGGGCGCCAAAGCCATTTTCGAGCAATGTGGGGCACTGCACCGCTTCTGATGCGGTCACATAGCTGCCAGGGAAGGCCTGCTTGAGGTAGTCGCCGCTGGCGATGGTGCCGGCGGACCCGGTTGCGGACACCATGCCCCAGTATTCGTCGTTGGGGCCAGCAAGCTGTTTGACCAGGGTTTCAAAGGCGTGGCCGGTGAGATAATAATGCCAGAGGTAATTGCCGAACTCGTCGAACTGGTTGAAGATCATCAAATCTTCACCAGATTCGCGCAATTCCCAGCATTTATCAAAGATCTCTTTGACATTGGATTCTGAGCCGGGGGTCTTGATCACTTCACCTGCGATGTCCGCCAGCCAATCAAAGCGTTCCTGGCTCATTTCCTCAGGCAGGATGGCGATTGATTCGCAGGCCAGCAAGGCCGAATCATAGGCGCCGCCGCGGCAGTAATTGCCGGTGGAGGGCCAGACTGCTTTTTGCTGGGTGGGGTCAAACTGCCCAGTTACCAGGCGGGGTGTCAGGCAGCCGAAGGCCGCGCCGACTTTGTGCGCGCCGGTGGGAAACCATTTGCCAACCAGTGCGATGATCCGAGCAGGCGTACCTGTCAGGCTCTCCGGAAATTCAATGTAATTCAAGCCGCCGAATAGGCCGCCGTAAGGTTTGGGCTCGTTATGCCAGGTGATGCGGAACAGGTTTCGGGGATGCAGATCCCACAAGCCGATGTCTTTTAATTCTTCTTTGATCTTGTCCGGCACCCGGCTGGGGTCCCGCATTTGTTCAAAGGTGGGGATGATGATGTTGCGTTCACGTACTCGTTTGATCGTTCGTTCCAGGCGATCGGGATGCACGGTTAAATCTATCTTCGCCATTTGTGAGTCTCCTTGGTTAATTGTCTGACAATTAGATATTTATTATAACCTTTAAATCAGTCTTTTGGGGTAATGGGGTTTCTTCAATCTGGGCTATTTTCATCGGGCGCTTCCGCTACCACGTACAGGGGACGGTCCTTGGTTTCATCATAAATCCGGCCAATGTATTCACCGATGATCCCCAGGCTGATCAATTGAACACCCCCCAGGAAAAGAACGATGATCAGGGTGGTTGCCTGGCCCACCAATGCGGTGCCGGTGATGAGGCGCAGAATCGCCACAACAGGGATAGCGATCACGCTCAACCCTGCGGCGATAAAGCCAAGATAGGTCGCCATCTGGAGCGGGAAATATGAGAAACTGGTGATGGCATTAAGGGCAAACCGGATCATCTTGTTCAAAGGATATTTTGATTTGCCAGCATAACGTGGTTTGCGTTTGTATTGCACGCCAACTTGTTTGAAACCTACCCAGGCAGACATCCCGCGCAAAAAGCGGTGCTTCTCGCGCATTGATTTCATCACTGTGACAACTTTTTTATCCATCAGGCGGAAATCGCCGGTATCGAGGGGTATTTCCACATTGGTGATGGAATGGATCAGGCGGTAAAAGAGGGCAGCAGTGGTCTTCTTGAACCATGATTCACCTTCACGTTCTTCCCGCACAGCATAGACCACTTCAAAGCCCTCGCGCCATTTCGCGATCAGGTCATGGATCACCTCCGGGGGGTCCTGAAGGTCGGCATCTATAATCACGACGGCGTCGCCCCGACTGTAATCAATGCCCGCAGAGACCGCAATCTGGTGGCCGAAGTTGCGGGCAAAAATCACTGAGCGCACACGCTTGTCCTTAGCTGCCAATTCACGAATGGCATCGGTCGTGCCGTCCGTGGAACCATCGTCCACCAGGATAAACTCCCAGGCTTCACCGGTCTGGTTCATTACATCCCTGATGCGGGGATAAAGTTCGGGAATGTTTTCTAATTCGTTATACATCGGCGCGATGATTGTGAAAACGGGTTTTTCCATCAGAGCACCTCTTTTACTGCCTCCAGGGATGGTTCAATTATCGGGGCATACGAAACAGCCTGCGTGGCAGCTTTTACATCCTTCAGGCCGCTGCCCGTGCTGAGTACCAGGACTGGATTATCTGAAGTTACAATGCCTTTGTCCACAGCTTTCACCAGGCCAGCATAGGCAGTAGCTGCAGCGGGTTCGGCAAAGATCCCGACACGGCCAAGGGTAGCAATGGCAGACAAGATGTCTGTGTCGGGAACGGTGAGGTAGGTTCCACCGGTTTCCCGGGCGGCACGGACGGCGCGAATACCATCGCGCGGCAGATCCACCGAAATGCTGTCGGCCAGGGTGTTTGCCTGCACGGCCTTGACCTCCTCATCTCCCTGGTGGAAGGTGTTGGCGATTGCAGCTGATCCTTCGGATTGCACTCCAATGATGCGCGGCATCTTTTCAAGCCAGCCCAATGCGGCCAGGTCTTTAAAGCCTTTGTGCACACCGGAGATGATATTTCCATCGCCCACAGGAATGAAAATCGTCAGGGGTTTTTCGCTGTTTGGCCGCCGGCGGATGACCTGTTCCCAGATTTCAAAAGCGGCTGTCTTTTTGCCTTCTGCAGTGAAGGGATTGTAACCTGTATTGCGGTTGTACCAACCGAAGTTCTCGGTAGCCTCAATGCTAAGGTCAAAGGCCTGGTCATAATTGCCATCCACCAGCAGGACTATTGCGCCAAACACGATCAGCTGGGCGATCTTTGCCGGTGGGGCGGTCCTGGGGGCGATGATCACTGCTCGAGTACCGGCAGCCGCAGCCATGCCCGCCAGGGCAGCACCAGCATTGCCGGTGGATGCCGCAACAGTCATTTCAGCGCCAATCTCCATGGCCCGGGCGACCACTACAGCGCTGGCGCGATCTTTAAAGGATGCGGTGGGGTTGGGGCTTTCATCTTTCACCCACAGGTTTTCCAATCCCAGTTTCTCCGCCAGGCGATCGGGTTTATAGACCGGCGTCCATCCAGCCCGGTGGAGAGGCGTCCCCACGCAGCCTGGATCTACAACAGGGAGCAGGTGGCGGTAACGCCAGAGAGAAGATTCAGGCAGGGTTAGAAAGTTATCCGGTGTAAACCGGCTTTTGATGCGATCGATGTCCAGGTTGACATTTAAATTCCCGCCATCCTTTGGGCAGGTATAAGTCACCTCTTCGGGATCGTAATCAGCACCGCATAGAGAACAGGTGTAATGAGAAAAATTTTGGGTCATAGGTATTTCCAGTCGGTTGTCCTGAAAAATTATGGATAAAAGGGCTGCCTATTACTGCAGGCAGCCCTTCGTGATTCCTGGTTACGGTACGATCCAGGTACCAGTTTTGCCCTCCAGGGCATCCCCGATATGTTCTGGATCGGTGATCAATGCTTTCTTGCCGCCTGTTTCAAGGAATTGAATGATGGCCTGTACTTTTGGCAGCATGCTGCCGGGAGCGAACTGGCCCTCTTCAATGTATTGTTTGGCTTCGGCTACAGTCATCTTATCCAGCCAGATCTGATCGGGCTGGTTGAAGTTCAAGGCAACTTTTTCCACGGCCGTGCTGATGACGAACAAATCAGCTTCGATCATCTTTGCCAGCAAGGCAGAGCCAAAATCTTTGTCGATAACGGCCTCAACACCTTCTATGTCACCTTCTTCATTGATGATCACCGGGATGCCACCGCCGCCCACGCCTACGACGATGATGCCGGCGTTGATCAGCGTATCAATGGCTTCGGCTTCCACAATACGTTCAGGCCTCGGCGAAGGGACGACACGGCGATAGCCGCGACCAGCGTCTTCCACCACGGTCCAACCGTCTTTGTCTTCACGTTTTTTTGCTTCTTCCTCTTCCATGAAGGTGCCGATTGGCTTGCTGGGGTGGTCAAAAGCGGGGTCGTCTTTGTTTACCACTGTCTGGGTGACGACTGTTGCGACGTCTTTCTTAAGGCCCCGTCTTTTGAATTCGTTGTTGAGCGCTCTTTGGAACATATACCCAATAGCGCCCTGGGTGTCTGCGCCGCAGTAGTCTAATGGGACTTCATGCAGCACATCTTTGGCCAGTTCGGAACGCCGCAGGATGAAACCTACCTGCGGACCGTTACCGTGGGTGATGACCACATCCCAGCCCTTCTCGATCATGTCCACGATGTGCTTCATCGTGTCCTGGGCGGCAGCGAATTGGTCCTGAACGGTTTTATGGTTCTTGTCTTTGATTAATGCGTTGCCGCCAACGGCGACAACGGCAATTCCTTTTTTCTCCATAACAATAAGATCTCCTTTGGATAAAATTTACGCCATGGTGAGTGACATGACAGCTTTTTGTGCGTGCAGGCGGTTTTCAGCCTCGTCGAAGACGACGGAATTGGGCCCATCAATAACCGCATCGGTTACCTCGATATTGCGATCTGCCGGAAGGGGATGCATGTAAAGGGCATCTTCTTTGGCAAGTGACATCTTGCGCTCATCGGTGATCCAGCTTTCGTACTTATTGGTGACTTTCTTGATCTCGTCGGGGTCGCTGGTGGTGACCAGGGGGCCCCAGGATTTGGCATAGACGATATCGGCATCTTCAAAGCCTTCTTCCATGCTGTTGACAACTTCAAAGTTGGTCTTATACATGGCTGCTTGCTCGCGAGCCTGATCCATAATTTCTGGCATCAGTTCAAACTCTGGTGGATGCGCCAGGGTTACGTCCAACCCAAACCGTGGCATCTGCAAAATCAATGATTGTGGCACCGAAATAGGCTTGGCGTAAGAGGCTGCATAAGCCCAGGAAACCACCATCTTTTTGCCGCGCAGGTTACGGCCCAATTTCTCCCAGATGGTCATCAGGTCTGCCAGGATTTGATGGGGATGATACTTGTCGCACTGCATGTTGAGTATTGGTACACGGGAGGCGCTGGCCACCAGGTTCAAGTAGCGGTTGCCGATCCCCCAGTCGCAGTGGCGGATGGCGAGGCCGTCAAAATAACGCCCCAAAATCTCACCGATCTCTTTTTCCGTGTCACCGTGGGTGATCTGTGTCGTCTTGGACTCGATGAAGGCTGCATGGCCGCCTAATTGCGCCATTCCAGCTTCAAAACTGCAGCGGGTTCGGGTGCTGGAGAAGAAAAAAAGCATGCCCAGGGTCTTGTCGTCAAGGTAAGCATGCGGCTGGCCAAGGGCACGCTTCATCTTCAGGTCAAAGGCCACATCCATCACTGTCTCAACTTCTTCCTTGCTGAAGTCAAGGTCACTGATCAGGTTGCGACCGCGTAAATCTGTTTTCATGGATTACTCCTTTTGGTTGTCCGGCTGCCATCCAAAAAAAAGGATGGCAGACAGGTAAAAGTTTAATTGACTTATTTATTCCATTTTGCCCATAATCAACGCGAGCAGTGCCATACGCATTACCACGCCGTTGAAGGCTTCCTGCCAGTAACGGGACCATTTGGTGATGTCGACATCGGGTGGGATCTCATCCATGCGAGGCAGGGAGTGCAGCAGGATGGCATCCGATTTAGCTTTGTTGGTCAGTAATTCACGGGTGATCTTGTAATTGGAGGGGGTCAGCCCTTCATCGCCCGTGCGTTCATCGCGAGCCTTGGTGTAATCTGGCTGAACTACCGGTTCTACCAGGATCACATCTGCATCGGCAATGGCCTGCTCAACGTGTTCCACTTCATTGTAGTCCAGGCTGTAATCCTTCAGCTCCTCTTTGAAATCTTCGGTGAGGGATTTGTCGGGTGGGGAGACGAAGGTGATCGGGCAATCGAATTGCGTCAGGCCATAGGCCAGAGAGTGCATAGTGCGCATGCGCATATCGCCAACAGCCAGCCAGCGCAGGCCATCGATGCGGCCTTTTTCACGCAAAACAGTGTAGAGGTCGGTCAGGATCTGCGTGGGATGTTCGCCCCAGCCGTCTCCGCCGTTGATCACTGGCACGCTGGCCCATTTGGCGGCTTCATGCGGGGCGCCAATTTGGGGATGCCGGGTGACGATCACATCGCCGTAGAATTCCAGCATTTTGAAGGTGTCTTTGATCGATTCCTGGTAGAAGTCACCTGCGCGGGTCATCTTGGCATCGGCAAAGCCGGTCACCTGACCGCCAAGGCGGATCATGCCTGCTTCATGTGCCAGACGGGTGCGTGTGCTGGGTTGATAGAAAGCTGTCACCAGGGTTTTACCTTTTAGCATGTCAACGTTCTGCCGGTTGCGGGCGATCGGCTCTAATTTTTCTGCGATTTCGAAGATCCGGAAGAATTCATTCCTTTCGAAATCCTTGAGAGAAAGAATGTCACGACCTAAAAAGCTACGCATTGTTTTATACTCCTTTTGATCTATAAGATGGTTTGAGATGTGGTGTTAATGTGAATTAACACCACCGATTTTCCGAATGATATGCAGGCGAAAGTAGCCTGGCAAAAAATAACTGTGCGTATAGTCCACCGGGTTGCCTTCCACGTCAAATAAGATGCCTTTCAAAAGCAGGAGGGTGTCGCCGCGTTGGATTTCGAGCGCTTTGGCGACCTCGGATGGCGCATGGACAGCGCTGATCTCGGTTTTAGATATGGAAAGAGGTGGGTCGCCGACGTGGATCAATAAGTCCAACACTGAGCCGGTGAATCGGTTAGAGAGGGTTTCAGGGTTAAGGACGCCTTCTGGTAGGAGGTCAATCAAGTAAGCCACCGGTGCATCCTCAGTCAGGATCACGCGGCGCACTCTGTTCAGCGGGTCACCTTCGCTAATCTGAAGCTTTTCTGCCTGGTTCTGATCCGCCTTGACTTTGGAGATGTCATATTTACCCATAATCACATCAAAACCCACTTTTTCAGCCTGGGTTTCGATACTCTCCAGCACTTCCAGCCCAGATTCGATCACCTGAGTTGGGCCGACCACGAAGGTGCCCAGGCCCTGGCGCCTGCGAAGCAGCCCCTGGCTTTCAAAGGTACGCATGGCTTCCCGCAGCGTGGCCCGAGAGACCCCGAGTTCTTCCGCCAGTTTGGGTTCGGATGGCAATTTGCTCCCTTTTGGCGTGCTCTGGATCAATTGGCTGAGATCATTCTCCAGGCGTTGATAAGTTGATATTTCATCACTCATAATTTTTCCTGATGGTCTTTCGACATGCCGACCGAGGGCTCTCAAATCTTTTCTGACTGGCGGCGCACCTGGATTGCTTATCCTTCGAGAAGGCGCGTTGCTGCTCTATTGTGTCTTTGCACCAGGTTGGAAAGGTCAACGGTGAGCATCTCTCCATCCTTTACAATGGTTTTTCCGCCGACAATGCTGACATCAACTTTCTGGGGGGCACAGAACAGGGCTGCACCGACCGGGTCGTGCAGGGCACCGGCATAATCCAGCCGGTTGAGATCAATAGCAAATAGATCTGCGCATTTGCCTTCTGCAAGTGAACCAATGTCATCACGTCCCAATACGGCTGCACCACCGCGAGTGGCGATCTCTAATGCCTGACGAGCACTCATTAATGGGGGTGCTTTTTCAGCAGAGCGAGAGGCACCACGCAGGCCGGCATCCAGGCGGGCCATGAGCATAGCCAGACGGGCCTCTCCCAGCAGGTGGGAGCTGTCATTGCTGGCGGATCTATCCACACCGAGGCCAACATTGACGCCCATGGTGAGCATCTGCACGATTGGGGCAATCCCCGAAGCGAGCCGCATGTTCGACCCCGGACAGTGCGCCACACCGCAGCCGGTGTCAGCATACAGGCGGATCTCATCATGGTTCACATGCACGCTGTGGGCGAACCATACATCCTCGCCGATCCAGTTTACTTCCTGCATGTAGGCTACCGGCCGATGGCCGAACTTCTCGATGCAGAAATCCTCTTCGTCCTTGGTTTCAGCCAGGTGGGTGTGCAGATGGACGCCGTATTCCCTGGCCAATTCAGCCGATTGACGCATTAATTCTCCCGTCACGCTGAAGGGGGAGCATGGTGCCAGAACAATCTGGACCATAGAACCCGGTTTGGGGTCATGGTAGGCTTCAATTAAACGCTGGCTATCTTTGAGGATCTCTTTCTCCGAATCCACCACGCTGTCCGGGGGCAGGCCCCCCTGGGATTGGCCAAGGCTCATAGAGCCGCGGGAGGCGTGCAAACGCAGGCCGACTTCTGCAGCGGCATGGATCTCATCGTCCAGTTTGGAGCCGTTTGGGAAAAGATAAAGATGGTCAGAAGCAGTTGTGCATCCGCTGAGTGCCAGTTCGGAAAGGGCTGTTTGGGTTGATATGCGGATGTCTTCCGGCGTCAAGCGTGCCCAAATTGGATACAGCGTAACAAGCCAATTAAATAAGTTGGCATTTTGTGCTTTGGGCACCGCCCGGGTTAACGTCTGGTAGAAGTGGTGATGGGTGTTGATAAAGCCGGGGAAAACAATGTGGCCAGAGAGGTCCAGTACTTCATCGGCCGAACTGGGGAGATCGTTTGGGTTGCCAATTGCCCCGATAAAGCCGTTTTTGATGAAGATGCTGGCATTCTCAAGTTCTCGCCGCTGGTCGTCCATGGTGACCAGGATGTCGATATTTTTTATCAATAAGGTAGACATATCCCTCCACCTGGGTTGGTGAGTGAGTCAAACGATGTTTGACCAAAAAGTTTGTCAGACAAATTGTCTGTCTTTTAGTTTATACAGAATCTTCTTAAATGTCAATTGTCTGACAATTTTCAACCGTGTAAATTCCCGATCAAAATGAAATTGGTGTGATTAAATCTGTAAAACCCTTTTTCTCAGAGTGGTTTGAACAATCTCTCACATCTATTGCGGTATGAACAAAAATGGATACAGGTTTTTCTGGATTATGTGGACCTTGTGACTATTGGGTGAAAGAAAGGGATTCACACACTAATGCTTCGAAAAGCAGTGCCTATCATAAGCGGAAAAACAAAGACGGGCTCAACTAGTTTCATTTCCTTCACTACCAAAGAATCGTATGAGCAGGATCTTTTTGTCGGTAATTAACGACCGGAGTGAGGGCTTCAGCCCGATTGATTGATCATAACAATTTCTCGCTAAAGAAACGTGGCTTTGATTAATCTTATTTCTCTGAAAAATAGCTAATTTTTACCTTAACTTACCACCTCAACTTCTGCTTGTCTGGCTGCCTTGTTTATTCGTCCACGTTCGTTAGCGGAAAGCAATTGTTTTCGGATACGATAAGCGAGCGGCGTAACTTCCAGAAGCTCATCCTTGGCCAAATACTCGATGGCTTCTTCAAGGCTCATTTGCCTGGGGGTCGTTAATCGTGTTTCGTTGTCTGCATTGGCGGCTCGCATGTTGGTAAGTTCTTTTTTCTTGCAAACATTCATTTCCAAATCCCCGGGACGCTGGTGTTTCCCAACAACCATACCGGCATAGACTGGCGTCCCTGGCCCACAGAACAAAGTCCCCCGTTCTTCAGCATTCTTCAAGCCAAAGGTGGTCGTTAAACCGGTTTCGCAAGACACCAGAGAGCCAGATGAGCGCTCGCTGATCTTCCCTGCATGCGGTAAATAGCCGTGAAAGAGCGTATGGATTACACCATCGCCGCGTGTGGCAGATAGAAAATGAGATCGAAAGCCCAGTAAACCACGGGTTGGCACCAAGAATTCTAAACGTACGTTGCCATCAGAGGTATTAATCATATTCTTCATGACACCATGCCGGGACCCCAACATCTCAACGACCACACCAACTGTATCCGGGCTGGTCTCGATGTAAACATCCTCGAAAGGTTCCAATGTTTTACCCTGATCATCCTGCTTCAGGATCACATCTGGCCTCGACACCTGGAATTCATACCCTTCACGGCGTATGGTTTCAATCAGGATAGCGAGATGCAGCTCTCCTCTGCCCGAGACTCGGAAGGAGTCTGGGCTATCGCCTTCGGTGACTTTCAGGGCGACGTTAGTACGTAATTCATCAAAGAGCCGTTGGCGTAATTTTCGTGAGGTGCTCCATTGTCCCTCACGTCCAGAAAAAGGTGACGCGTTGACACCAAAGGTCATGTGTACGGTAGGTTCTTCAACATGGATCGTGGGTAAAGGTTGAGGGTGTTCTGGAACGGTCAGCGTCTCACCAATAGCAATCCCCTCCAACCCTGCGAGGACGACGATATCCCCCGCCTGAGCGGAATCAACTGGCGCCTGGGCCAGTCCTTTATGTATGTTTAAATAGCGGACCCTTTCAGGCAATATTTCACCATCAACGCGGATGCGGGCCAACGGCATGCCGACTTGCATCTGGCCCGAATGAATTCGACCAATAGCCGTAACGCCACGGTATTGATCGTAACCCAAATTGGTAACCAGCATTTTCAGAGGCGCTTCGAGATCTACCTGTGGGCAGGGAATATGATTTATGATGGCATCAAAGAGAGGTTGCAGGTCGGTACCTAAAGCCGGGCTTTCACCAGCTTGAGCGCTGACGGCATTGGTGTAGATCACCGGGAAATATGCCTGCTCTTCATTGGCACCCAATTCGATGAATAAATCAAAGGTTTGGTTGAGCACTCGCTCCGGGTCAGCACCGTTGCGATCAACTTTATTGATCACGACAATGGCGCGGTGATTCATTTCAAGGGCCTTCTTGAGCACGAAACGCGTCTGCGGCATAGGGCCCTCGGCTGCATCCACCAGGAGCAGTACACCATCGACCATATTCATGACCCGTTCCACTTCTCCGCCAAAATCGGCATGCCCGGGCGTATCAACGATGTTGATTTTAACTTTTTGATTCTCGTCTTGATCCCAAATTTCGATCGCGGTGTTCTTAGCCAATATTGTGATGCCGCGCTCGCGCTCTAAATCATTCGAGTCCATCACGCGTTCGGCCACGTGTTGATTTGCGCGGAAAACATGGGCCTGTTTGAGCAAGCCATCCACCAGTGTTGTTTTGCCATGGTCAACGTGAGCGATGATGGCGATATTTCTCAGGTCAGTTCGTTCTGTAAGCATAGGTCTGAAAGTTCCGGTTCATATTCGGATAGATTTATTCCATAAAAAAACACCAGCCACGCAGGCCGGCGCTATCCAGCAGGAATATAATACTATCTGATTGGATCAGTTTTGGATAGAGGCAAGTTGCAATTTGTCTGGATTAATCAATCCATCGTTCAGTTGGGATGATAAAGGATCCAGCTTTTGGATGGGGATAATTCTAATCAAAAACCTTATATGCGTTACACTGCCAGAGCACAGCATCCAGGCTGACGGCAAAAACCTCAAGATTGAGGATTGCTTGGACTCCTGCGTGGCTGAACACACCCCCGCCGGCGATGATGCGTAGGCCGCTGCTGGTCAGGCGCTGAATTGCGTTCAGGGCAAGGGGGAACATTGCGGGGCCGTAAAGCCTCCCGCTTGCCAGGTTGTCCTTTGCATCAGGCAGCGTTCCGCGGGGCGTTCGTAGATGTACGGCTGCGGGCTGAAGTTCCACGAGGGTTTCAAGCATTTCCGGTAAATGCCCATATTCCAGGCTGATAACTGTTGGCAGTTCCCCAAGGGCAGCATCAATGAAGCCTCGCAGCATTGTCGAATCGCACTCGAGCGGCAATCCGATTTCGACCGCCAGTATATTTTCTAGCCCTTCCAGTTTTCGGACCATTTCAGCTATACTTTTCGGGTTCTCCCCCAGCAGGTGAATAATCACCGGGAGGGGAGCTTCAGCTCAGGCATGGTGGTGACGAGCTACGGTGCGGCTGAAACCGGGGTTGGGCCAGCCGGTGTGCAGCAGAAATCCGCCAGGAAAGGGGGTGCAGCAGCGGTTCTTCGCTGGCTGGCGGGGACGGCGGCTGATGGGGTTTGTAATGAAAGCCCCCAGATGTTCTAAAAATGGCATGGTATGAGGGTCCGGTGCGAAACCCAAAATGCCCGGCGCATTGACGAGAGGTTTTACCAGGGTCAGGTCGCGCTTGCGGATTAGGACATCCTCTTCAAGCCACATTCAGCAGCTCCTTCAACGGGAAAACAGGGCCATCAGAGCATGCATGGCGCCAGCCGCCTTTGGTTTTGACAGCACATACACCACACTCCCCAATCCCGCAACACGGCATGGTTGTTCTAACCAGAACCTCTCCTACAAGCAGCGTCGATTCACTCCCAAAAAGTGGGGTCAGTTCCGGCAGGTTTTCCCTGTTTGTTTCCACAGCCAGAAAGTCCGGCCAGTCCATATTTTTGGACAATTCATTCAGGGCGTTGATCTCCACACTGGCAGGGATCCAATCTAAAATTGCAGGATGCGGCTGTTCCTGGAAGAAGAAGGCAATCGCCGCGTTTTGCGCCAGAGCCCGGCCAATCAGGGGCAGGATTCGGATTGGTTGGTCATCTAAAGCCAGCAGACCCACGCGTCGAGCATTGGTTGGCAGGTGAAAGCCATTGCCATGCGGCGGCAAGCAGGTGATCCGGTCCCCAGGCTGCCAGCGGGACGGGATTGGGCCCAAGGCGTTGTGACTTGCAGGGCCGGCAACGCTGAACAAAGGATGGGTGAGGGCTTCTCCTCTACCATTAAGTGCTTGGGTGGGCAGATACTGCCCAGGTTCCGGCAGAGATTTAGCGGGGAGGTCGAAAATGCCCGCGATGGATTCACCAATTTGCAGCATTTCCAATAACCGGGCTGTTTGCAATGGCATTGCTGGGTCCTTTAACCGCCGAGGTTCTGCTCAAACCGATCAAGCTGTTCCTGGCGCATCTTCTCCATTTCAGATTGAATGGCTCCCAAACCTTCCTCCAATGGCACGATCCAGCGTTCATCCGCATCCCGTCGTTTGAATTCCAGGCCGCCATTTTTGAGTGAGCGAGACGAAACGGTCACTCGCAGGGGAAGGCCAATCAGGTCGGCATCGTTAAACTTCACGCCAGCGCGCTCATCGCGATCATCAAAGATGGGTTCCAAACCTGCCTCCGTCAGTTCCCGATATAGGGCTTCAGCCGCTTCCTGTGCTTCAGGTTCCTTGCCAGGCAAAAGCACCAGATGTACCGGGTACGGGGCTACACTGACAGGCCAGATCAGCCCGTAATCATCATGATATTCTTCTGCCACGCAGGCCAGCAAACGTCCCACGCCGACACCGTAGGAGCCCATGATGATCGGCTGAGCTTTGCCGTCCTGATCTAAAAAGGTGGCTCCCAGTGACTCGGTGTAATGGGTGCCCAATTTGAAGATGTTCCCAACTTCGACACCGCGTTTGGCTTCCAGGGTTCCGCCACACTGCGGGCAGTTTGCACCATCTTCCGCCAGGGTGATATCTGCAACCATGTCTGGCTCGTAGTCCCGGCCGACATTGGTGTTGCGCAGGTGAAAGCCGGGCTCGTTGGCACCGGCAACAAGGTTGTGCGCTTTGGGCAGCAGGTTATCCACGACCACCAGCACGTTTTGCCGGGAGATCCCAATGGGCGAGGCATACCCGGGTGCGGCGCCGACTGCCTGGATCTCCTCGTCCAGTGCGGGGCGCAAGTTTTTGATGGTCCCTCTGCCGGCGGCGGCCAGGGCGTTGGCCAGTTTGGTCTCGTTCAAAGCCATATCGCCGCGCAAAACAGCAAAGACCAGCAAGGTTTCCTGGCTTTCAGACATCTCGGCAGTGAAGAATACAGCTTTAGCCGTGCGGGAAGCAGGAATATTCAGAAATTTGGTCAGATCAGCGATTGAGGTCACATCCGGGGTGGCAACTTTTTCCAGCGGCTGCAGTGGTTCATCCTCCGGTGTGGGTTTCCGGAAGTCCGCCACCTGGCGGTTAGCGGCATAGTCGCATTGATTGCAAAACATCAGGGTGTCTTCACCAACGGGAGTCAGGTACATGTATTCGTGGGCTTCCTTGCCGCCCATCATACCTGTGTCTGAACCGACGGCTCGCACCGGCAGGCCGCAGCGGTTAAATATTCGGAAATATGTATCATAATGCGCCTGATACTGTTGATCGAGGCCTTCCCAATCCTGATCCAGGCTGTAACTATCCAGCATAGTGAACTCGCGCACGCGGATCAACCCGGCGCGAGGGCGTGGGTCGTCGCGGAACTTGGTCTGGATGTGATAGATGAGTTGGGGGAGCTGGCGGTAGGATTGAATCTCCCGCCGTGCCAAATCTGCCACTACTTCTTCATGGGTCATGGCCAGGACCATGTCATGCTCTGTGCGGTCTTTGAAGCGGGCCATTTCAGCCCCGATCTGCGACCAGCGGCCGGTCTCCTGCCAGACGTCAGCCGGGTGCACCACAGGCATGGTGAGTTCCTGCCCACCGATGGCGTCCATCTCCTGGCGCATGATTGTTTCAATGCGGTCCATGGCGCGCCGACCTAAATGCAGGTAGGAGAAAATACCCGCGCCCAATTGGCGGATGAATCCCGCCCTGAGCAGCAGGGAATGGCTGGCGATCTCCGCTTCCGCGGGTTCTTCACGCAGGGTTGTGCTGAACATCCGGGTCATGCGCATTGGTCAGTCCTCTTCTTCTTGTTTTAGATTTTCTTCCTCTGTTTCACTTGCCGGTTGAGGGAGGTCAGGCAGAGAAACCTCTTCTTCCATGGTGACCTTGCCGCGTAAAAAAGCGCCTTCCTCTGTTGAAAATGACTGGGTGGTCACATCCCCGTATACCCTACCAGTCGCGCGAATTTCCAATTTTTTTGCGAAAATCACGCCATTCACGGAGCCAGCGACAATTACTGTGTCGGCTTTGAAGGTTTTGCAGGTCACACGGCCAGTTTCACCTACAATCACCAACCCGCGCACGGCAATTTCACCTTCCAGGGCCCCCTCAATACGTACGCCGCCCTTGCCCCTCAAGTCGCCCTTCCAGTTGATACCTGGGCCGAGGACGGTTGTGACACGCTCAGCAGAGGAACTGGTGGTAAATGTTTTTTCAGGTTTGTTTTTGCCAAATATCATGCGATTGGCCTTTCTATATGATTATTAATAATTCAACTTAAGGTCAGCGTCTGGGCGGCCAAATCGTGCCTGCCGGGACGATCCCACCATCGGGCACGTCCGCTTTGACTGTGGCACCGTTGCCAATCCGAGCGCCTTCGCCCACCCGCACATTCAGGTTAATAGTTGCCCGCATTCCAACCAGGGCGCGTTCTCCCACGATCACCCCGCCGGCCAGGGTGGCACCTGGAGAAAGGTTCACATACGCAGCCAGTTCGACGTTGTGGGAGACGATCACCCCTGTGTTGATGATACAGCCAAAGCCGATCACGGCTTCCGTACCGATGTCAGCAAATGGAAACACCTGACACCCGTTGTCAAGTTGCGCGCTCGCTTCAATCCATGCTGTGGGATGGGTT
Organism: Candidatus Brevefilum sp.; assembly: GCA_048615215.1. Lineage (GTDB taxonomy): Bacteria > Chloroflexota > Anaerolineae > Anaerolineales > Anaerolineaceae > Brevifilum. The sequence goes on along the minus strand of JBMCLF010000004.1, from coordinate 1,816 downwards.
ACGGTCGGGCAATGAATCCCAACCTTTCGCAGTTGATCGTAAACGGACAGCCGGGAAACTAGATCCCCGATACCGCCCACGCCGTTAACGGCCAGGCGGAAGCCTTCATCAGCCAGGGATTGCAGATCCTCGCGCCCGCCCAGGATGGGCAACTCGAAAACCCGGTCATTCGGGGAATAGCCGTCATCCACGAAACCCACGATCTCGTAGCGATTCAATTCCCGGATCAGGGCGACCAGTGAGCGTCCGTGACCACCCGCGCCGTACACGATCAGGCGCTTCTCGTCGGCAGGGATTGGCTCAGAGGATTCTTGAGCAGAGACCATTTCTTTCACCATCTCGCTGGTGATCAGGGAGCCTTGAGGAAGGGACTCCAGATTGAGCCCGTGCTGTTGGGCCAATTCACGTGCGGGTGTTGTGATTCTCAACCCATCGGGGCTCCCTTTCGCTTGAGAAACATCTTTTTCCTCCGGGCTCCAGGGGGGCAGGGAGGCATCGTGTGCATCGGGCGAGTCGCCGATGTATGCCAATACTTCCCCGGCACTCAGGGTGTCGCCTTCTGTGAAGCGCAACCCGACCAGGTAACCCCCCGATTCCGCCCGGATTTCGCCGGTGGATTTGGTGGTTTCAATAACCGCCACAACCTGATCTGATTCAAGCTGTTCGCCTTCGGAGGCCTCCAGAGAGGCCAGCAGTGCTTCCGGTTCGTTTGTGTTCAACAGGGGAACTTTGATTGGGATGAGTTTATCCATTTTCTTCCACCATTTCTCTGGCTCGAGAGACAATATCCGCCACATCTGGCAGGCAAGCATCTTCAAGATCTGGTGCTGCAGGAATAACGGATTCCACTGCTGCCAGGCGCCCGGCAGCCCGTAATTTGGGCCCCAGCGTTTCTGCCGTGCGTGCCAGAACTTCTGCACCCCAACCCAGCGAAAGAGTACCCTCTTCCAGGGTTAGGAGGCGGCCGGTCCCTGCGGCTGAATCAAACAGGGGCCCGAGTTTAAACGGTGCCAGGCAGGTGGGCACGATAAGTTCGCAGATGATTTCGTGTTCGTAAGCCAGGATCAGCATGGCTTCCATCGCCAGGTGGGCCATGAAACCGTATGCCGCCAGAGTGATCTGCGGTGAGGGAGCAGACTTCAGGACCAATTTGTAAAGGGGAAAACGGTCATCTGTCCCAAGATCGATCAGGGAATGTTCAATCAGGTCTTCTGTAGTGAAAAGTTTTAGCAGGTACTGCAGCTTGTGCTCGATGAAGAAAGTGGGGCCGTCCTGTTGGGTAACGGCATCGTAAAGTAATTGGCCGGGGCTTCCAAGCCCGCTGTGATGACCCTGGAAGTGAAATGGTGCCAGAACGGTCAACCCGGGCACGCCCAGGAAGAGTTTTTCCAGTGATTGGCTGTGAGTGGGGCCGTAACCCCGGCGGCCGCCCATCGGCGTGCGGATCACGACAGGGACGTTCACATCCTGATGATACATGGTATTAAACTTTGCTAAGTGGTTTACGACCTGGTCGACGATGAGGGTGCTGAAGTCCCCGAACATGATCTCAACCACCGGGCGCATGCCGCGCAGGGCCATGCCGCCGGCAATGCCCGTGATCCCTGCCTCTGAAATGGGTGTGGTCATCACCCGATCCGGGAAGCTGTTGGAAAGGCCTTTGGTTACTTTAAATGAACCGCCATAAGGATCGAGGATATCCTCGCCAAGGATGATGACCTGCGAATTGTCCTCCAGCGCTTGATGCAGGCCGGCATTGAGTGAAGAAAGCACGGTCGTTGAATTTTGGGCGTTCATGCCGCGCCCCCATCCATCT
>JBMCLF010000003.1:0-24087 GCA_048615215.1 Candidatus Brevefilum sp. | reverse complement strand
GGGGCCAAGGAGAACGGTGGCATCTTCCTGCATGCCAACCCATGGGTGATGATCGCTGAAACGATGCTGGGCCGTGGTGGCCGGGCTTACGCTTATTACTGCCAGATTAACCCGGCCGCGAAGAACGAGATGATCGATGTATTTGAGTGCGAACCTTATGTTTACCCGCAGAATATCCTTGGCGATGAGCACCCGCAATTTGGCCTGGCCCGTAACGCCTGGCTGACGGGGACGGCTTCCTGGACATATCAGGCTGGGGTCAAGTATATCCTGGGAATACAGCCCGAATTTGAAGGCTTACGGATTGATCCCTGCATCCCGGCGGAATGGGATGGCTTTTCAGCTCACAGGAGATTCCGAGGCGCGATTTATAATATTCGGGTGGAAAATCCGGAGCATGTCAACAAAGGCGTCAGCACTGTTCGTTTGGATGGGAAACCCGTCTCGGGAAATCTGCTGCCGGTCTTCAATGATGGTGGTGAACATACGGTAGAAGTCACAATGGGCCGACAATAGGGTATTTGCCCTTACAGCCAGTGCCCAAATGGCCGCCGGGATAATCTGTCGGCTGGGTGCTATATCTGTGTTAATTTTTGGGGATTAAACTTTACATATATTGTCTTTCAGGTCTTAGCAGTTTATGTAGGATACTTAAGCCTTCTCCTTGAGGAGAAGGTGGCGCGTAGCGCCGGATGAGGTGTTAAGATTATTCTGTGATTGAAAATTATTTTTTCGGATGATTTGATAAATCAAAAGGGGCCGACTGAGTTGACGACCCCGTTTTAGTTTTCAATTTCTAAAAATCTTTGTCTGCTTACGCGTCCGGTGTGGGTGTTAGCGTGGGGGTGTTTGTTGGCACCGGCGTGACGATATACACCGGGATAATCAGGGTATCGCCGACGAAAATATCATTGGCGTCTTCCATCTCTTCCATGTCGTTTTCACGGCGGTATTCATTCGTCTCCTCGATGATGCGTTCCACCATGCTGTTGAACTGTTCAGCTATTGCTGTAAGGCTGTCGCCCCGTCGAACCGTGTATTCAATTTGAGTCCCGGGGACAATATCTGTGGGGAGCGGCGTAGCGGTAGGCAGTTCCTGTCCGGGGGCCGGGATGAGGATGGTCTCCCCCGGATTGATAAAACAGCCGTCAGTCAGGTTGTTTAGCACCAGCAGGACTTCAATATCCGCCTCGAATTCTTCTGCGATCATTGTGCAGTTATCGCCTTCCTGAACTTCATATTCAAAAGGCGCGTCGGGTGTGCTGGTGGGGGTCACGGTCGGTGTGTTGGTTGCCGTTGGGGTCATCGTGGCCGTGGCTGTGGGGGTGACAGGCGTTGGCGTATACGTTGCAGTCGGTGTGGGCGTGTCCGTGCTGAACAGTGAAATACCCATGCCATTCCCACCGCCGACGAGATAGATAATCAGAAGCGTGATCCCGGCAATCGCCAGCAGGATCGCGATCCCGCCGATGATATAGGGGCCAAGTTTCTGTTTTTTGCGATATGAAGAGATGACGTTCCTCGTATCTTTTTTGCTCATATTCTTTTCCTTTACAAATCTGAGCCAAACTCTCGAGTGTTCGATATTTGTCCCTGATTATTTATTTTCAATAGCCCTATTTTATCCGAAAAAGGGGCTTTGGTCGAGTCATGTGGTGTGAATCCATTAGAAATAATTTAATAAATTATCACTTGAGTGGGCATTTATTCCTTTTCAGCCATTTTCTGGCAGTCCAGGATTCGCTTCATGAACTGGCCTGTGTAGGAATGGGACATCTCACAGATCTCTTCGGGTTCGCCCTTGGCGATGATCTCCCCGCCCGCATCGCCGCCTTCCGGGCCGAGGTCGATGATCCAGTCTGAGACTTTGATGATATCGAGGTTATGTTCGATGATCACGACCGTATTACCTTCATCTACAAGGCGCTGCAGGACGTCAATCAGGCGGTGCACATCAGCAGCATGCAGACCAACAGAGGGTTCGTCCAGCACATACAGTGTGCTGCCAGAGGATCGTCGGGAGAGCTCTTTAGAGAGCTTCACGCGCTGTGCCTCACCGCCCGAAAGGGTGGTGGCGGACTGACCCAGGCGGATATACCCCAGGCCCACATCCTGGAGGGTCTCCAGGCGACGAGTAATTTTGGGGAAGGCCTCAAAGAATTCCGCCGCAGTGTCGATGGTCATATCAAGGACATCGGCGATAGTTTTATCTTTAAAGCGGATCTGCAGGGTTTCACGATTATAGCGTGTGCCGTGGCACACTTCGCAGGGGACATAAATATCTGGCAAGAACTGCATTTCGATTTTGATCTGCCCCTGGCCAGAGCAGGCCTCGCATCGCCCGCCCTTGACATTGAAGCTGAAACGGCCCTTTTTATAGCCGCGCATCTTACTTTCTGGCATTTCGGCATAAAGGTCGCGGATGGTGTCAAATACACCGGTGTAAGTGCCCGGATTGGAGCGCGGCGTTCTTCCGATGGGGGATTGATCGATGTTGATGATCTTGTCAAGGTGGTCAACACCTTCCAGGTTGTCGAAATCGCCAGGGGAGGTGCGTGCGCCATGCAGTTGGCGGGCCAGGGTGCGGTAGAGCGTATCAATCAGCAGGGAGGATTTGCCGGAGCCTGAGACGCCCGTGATGCACACAAACCTTCCAAGAGGGATGTCCAGTGTCACGTTTTTGAGGTTGTTCTCCCGGGCGCCTTTTAACACCAGGTGTTTGCCATTGCCTTCCCGGCGTTTTTCGGGGATCGGGATGAACCGCCTGCCGGAGAGGTAAGCGCCGGTCAACGAAACGGGATGGTTAATGATCTCTTCCGGGGGGCCCTCAGCGACGATTTCGCCGCCGTGATCGCCGGCGCCTGGTCCGAGATCCACGATCCAGTCTGCCCGGCGGATTGTCTCTTCATCGTGTTCTACGATCAGCACAGTGTTGCCCAGATCGCGCATCCCTTCCAGCGTGGCCAGCAGGCGGTCGTTGTCGCGTGGGTGCAGGCCAATCGAAGGTTCGTCCAGGACATAGAGCACGCCCATCAGGCGGGAGCCGATCTGGGTTGCAAGTCGAATGCGTTGGGCTTCACCACCCGAGAGCGATCCAGCGGAACGCTGCAGGGTCAGGTAGTCCAGGCCAACATTGACCAGGAACCCGAGGCGGGAGCGGATTTCTTTCAGAATCCTTGTGCTGATCAGCTGTTCTCGTTTGCCAAAGGGAGTTTCTGCACCAGAGAGGTGTTCAATCCATTCCAGGCTGTGCCGGATCGGCCAGCGGGTGACTTCGATAATGTGTTTTCCGTCAATGGTGACGGCAAGGGCTTCAGCTCGGAGGCGATCGCCACCGCAGGTTTGGCAGGGACGGTCGCTCATGTATTCGGAGATCTTGCCGCGGATGTATTCGGAATTGGTCTCCCGGTAGCGGCGTTCCAGGTTATTGATCACACCTTCGAAAGAGGCTTTGAACGAGCTCTTGCGTCCGTTGCGGCCGGTGAATTCCACCTTCATTTCTTTACCGCCGGTGCCGTAGAGGATCTTATGGAGCTTCTCGTCCGGGATGGTTTCGACAGGCGCTTCCAGGTCAATCTTGTAATGTTTGGCGACGGCCTCCAGCATCTGCCAGTAATAGCCGCCATCGTCCTTGGGGCCGTCCCAGGCGCTGTCGGCGATGGCGCCATTAATCAGGGAGATGGAACGATTCGGAATCAGCAGGTCCGGGTCGATCTCCTGGCGGCTGCCGAGGCCCTGGCAGGTGGGGCAGGCGCCGTGGGGGGTGTTGAAAGAGAAAGTGCGTGGTTCGATCTCAGTGATGATGGAGCCGTGCTCAGGGCAGGCCAGGTGCTCGGAGAATTGGATATCACGCGGCGGGTCATCCGAGAGGTTCTGCACGGTCACGTAACCGTCGCCAAATTTCAGGGCAGTTTCCACGGAATCCGTCATGCGTGAACGGGCGGCTTGCGCTTCTTCTTCGTCTTCTGGTTCGCGCAGGATCAACCGGTCCACCACCGCTTCAATGGTATGTTTTTTATAGCGGTCGAGGTCAAATTCCTCATCGAGGGTGTGGGTTACGCCGTCTACCCGCACACGCACAAAGCCCGCCTTGCGAATTTCTTCAAAAACGGCCTGGTAGGTGCCCTTGCGTTCGCGCACCAGGGGCGAGAGGATCTGCAATCGGCTGTCTTTGGGCAGCTTCTCAATATCTTCCACGATCTCCTGGGCCGATTGCTGCTGCACCACCCGCCCGCAGACCGGACAGTGGGGAATCCCCACGCGGGCGTAGAGCAGGCGCAGATAGTCGTAGACCTCGGTCACCGTGCCCACGGTTGAGCGGGGGTTGTGGGAGGTGGCTTTCTGGTCAATCGAGACTGCGGGTGAGAGGCCCTCGATGGTGTCAACATCGGGCTTGTTCATCTGCCCCAGGAACTGGCGAGCGTAAGCTGAGAGGGATTCGACATAGCGCCGCTGCCCCTCGGCAAAGATCGTGTCAAAGGCCAGGGAGCTCTTGCCGGAACCGGACAGGCCGGTGATCACCACCAGCTGGTCGCGGGGGATCTCGACGGTGATATTTTTTAGGTTGTGTTCGCGTGCGCCAACCACACGCAGGTTGTCACGTGCCATCATCATTGTATTTTCACTCATTCAGTCTATTATAGCACAAATGTTTTATTAATTTTTGGTATTGCGCAATCAGGTATTATACCCGCGAGGGATGGAGCGTGTGAGTCTGAAAGGATGGCTTTGTTAGGGCAAAGTAGTAATGTCCTATTCTAGTAAAGTTAAAATGTCCTAATCTTTAAATAAAGCAAAAAGACCTGATCGACCACACGAATGTGAATTTCAGTAAGCCAAGAAATTGATAGCAAGTGTATAAAATTTGGGCAAAATGGATAAATCCGGTAAAATTACTATTAAATAGTGCGAAGTTAAAAGTTAAAGGATCCCCAATGCGAAAATTACATGTCATTTCGAATGAAGGTGTGCAGATTACCCTTGATGATAAGACAATCAATACATTCAAATCTGAATTGAAGGGTAATCTGATTCTGCCGGATGATAAACCATACAAGCAGGAACGTTTAGTCTGGAACGGTTTGATCGATAAATGCCCTGCCATGATCGCAGGCTGTGTTGATGAACAGGACGTGATTAACGCAGTCAATTTTGCCCGCAGGCATAATTTGGTCACGGCCGTTCGCGGCGGCGGTCACAATGTCGCTGGATTGGGAACCTGTGAGGGTGGACTGGTGATTGACCTCTCGGGCATGACCGAAGTTGAGGTTGATCCGGATCAGCGGATTGCATCTGTTTCTGGGGGTGCAACATGGGCAGATGTGGATGAAGCAACACAGGAGTTCGGGCTGGCAACGCCTGGCGGGGTTGTTTCGGATACCGGTGTGGGAGGGCTGACTCTGGGGGGTGGGTATGGTCATCTCCGCAACAAGTTTGGTCTGAGCTGTGACAATCTGCTCGCCGCAGATGTTGTCACCGCTGACGGCAATCAAATACGGGCGAGTAAATCGGAAAACCCCGAGCTATTGTGGGGGTTACGGGGCGGTGGTGGGAATTTCGGTGTTGTAACCCGGTTTGAATTTATGCTTCACCCGCTTGGCCCCAATGTTTACATGTGTCTGGTTTTCCATCCTGCTGAACATCCTGAAAAGGCTGTGGGCTTTTTCCGCCAATTTTCTGAAAGCGCGCCGGATGAAGTTAGTGCTCTGTTATTTCGCGGGATCATTCCCGAAGGGGCCGAAGACTTTCCACAAGAGGTGCAAAACCAACCATTTGTGGCGTTTATGGCGGTTTATGCCGGTGATCCAGCGGAGGGAGAACAAATCCTCGAACCCCTGAGTAAATTTGATGCGGCTCTGATTGACTTCAGTGGAATAATGCCTTACAAAAATGTCCAATCAATACTGGATGAGGACTATCCAGCACATGAAATGCGCTATTATTGGAAGTCGCTTAATCTAAAAGGCCTTCCCGATGAAGCTATTGAAGTTTTTGCAGAATACGCCAGCCGGCAACCTTCGGAATACAGCACATCCGATTTGTGGCATGTTGGTAAAGGAATCAAATGTTACGGCAGTGAACATGGCGCTTTCAACGGCAGGCAGGCAGAATTTTTATTAAACCCTGAGGCCAACTGGTTTAATAAGGCGGACGATCAAGCCAATATTGAATGGGTTCGCAGCTTCTTGGAGGCGATGAAGCCATTCTCTTCTGGTGGTCTTTACCTCAATTTCGCTGGGCTCCAGGAGGAAGGTGACGATATGATGAAATCCGCCTACAGCAACCATTACGAGCGATTGGCAGCGTTAAAAAAGGCATATGACCCTGAAAACCTGTTCCGAGTGAACCACAATATTGAGCCAGCTAACAGTTGAAATCTTTAGTATGGTGTTTTTGGCTCCTCCAATTCCCTTGCGTTCTGAGGAGTTACATTAAATTGGCATATTCGCCTTTTGGCAGGAAGTACTCGATAAACTTCAGGCTGGTATCACCCTCTGTCATTACTTGGCCGATACACTCAGCATTATCGCTCACCCAGGTTATCTGGACCGACAGGATCCGAAGTTCTTTTACAGGCGCAGTAAAAAAATGAGCTGTTACATCAATATCTATGTCCGTTCTGTTTGATTAGGCGGTTTTTTTGTGTTTTAAGTTTTTTAGGTTTTGGCCTGAGATTTGGTTATTTTAACTAATTTTATACAGATAAAAATATTGGAGAACGGTGTATGCTCACTGTCACTTCATCATGGTTGGTTTGAGTTGTCAAAAGCAACTGAGAAAAGAATCGTTCAAGAAAAATACCCAAAGAATCAAAACGAAGTTAATCCAAATCGGTTATATAATTAGAGCGTGCATCTAAGATTCAAGGAGACATTATGGATCCCAAACAGAAGAAACGCGCTCAATTCGCTTGGGTGATGTATGACTGGGCCAACTCCGCCTTTGTCACTACCATCACAGCGGCGGTATTGCCGGTCTATTATTCCAGTGTAGCGGCGATTGGCTTACCGCCTAACGTGCGCACGGCCTATTGGGGCTACACCTCCACGATTGCCCTGCTGCTGGTGGCCCTGCTGGGTCCGGTGCTGGGCGCCATGGCGGACTTCAGCGGTGCGAAGAAAAAATTCCTGACCCGCTTTGCCCTGATCGGCATCCTCGGTGCAGCGTTATTATTCCTTGTCACCGAAGGGGATTGGCTGATGGCCTCTTTGTTCTACATCCTCGGCAACGTGGGCTTCTCTGGTGCCAACGTCTTTTATGACTCCCTCCTGCCGCACATTGCAGAGGAAGACGAGCGCGATCAGCTTTCATCCAAGGGCTTCGCGTTTGGCTACCTGGGTGGGGGCATTTTATTGGCGATCAACCTGGGCATGATCATGACAGCGCCGGACGCCGTAACCACTGCCTTGATGAGCCGTATCAGCTTTTTGATGGTGGCGGTCTGGTGGCTGGTCTTCACCATCCCCCTCTGGAAGTGGGTCAAGGAACCCGTACGGCGTATCCTCAAGGGTGAGGAAGATTTCAACCCGGTTCAGGCCAGCTTCAGCCGGCTGGCGCGCACCTTTGGCAGGGTCAAAGAATATAAAGAATTGTTCAAGTTCATCATCGCCTTCTGGTTGTACAACAACGGCATCGGCACGATCATCACCATGGCTACCATTTACGGTACGGAGCTGGAATTCAGTTCCACCACCACCATCGGCACCCTGTTGATGGTTCAGTTTGTGGGCATTCCTTTCGCTTTCCTGTTTGGGTGGCTGGGCAAAAAATTTGGCACCAAGAAGTCAATTTTGTTGAGCCTGGGGATTTACTCGGTCATCGCCATTGGCGGGTACTTCATGACACAGGAGCTCCATTTCTGGATCCTGGGATTTGGCGTGGCGACGGTCCAGGGCGGCAGCCAGGCTCTCTCCCGCTCGCTGTTCAGCCGGATGCTTCCCAAGAGCCAGTCGGCTGAGTTCTATAGCTTCTTCAGTGTGAGTGAAAAGGTTGCCGGGAGCTTTGGGCCGTTTTTGTTCGGCGTGGTCAGCACGGTGATGGGCGGCAGCCGTCTTTCGATTGTCTCACTGATCGTGTTCTTCATTGTGGGCGGCTACCTTTTGACCCGTGTTGATGAAGATGAGGGGATGCGCGTGGCCCGCGCGGAGGAAGAGCGGTTGGTCCGGGCTTCGGTGCTGGAAGCGGAATCTTAACTCGATTAGGCAATAGGGATTAGGAATTTGGTGAATGGTGAATGGTGAATGGTGAATGTTCAAACCTGTGGTGTACCTCGCCGGGGTTTATGTTTGCAAAATTTTAATAAATTAACAACTGTAGGTCACGTGCTGACGCCCGAAGGGCGGCACACGTGACTTTTTTGTTTGTATGGGGAATTATGATAGGGGGATGTTTTTATGTTGGGGGGACACCCGAGCGATCAAGGGGTGAACCCGACTCCGGGAAACTTTTGCTATTGCCAGAATCCAAAATGATATAATTAACTATCTTTCTTCCCTTTTCAGGAGCATTTACCACCGATGAAGTCATTCAAAGTTGCACTGCTGGCGAATTTAAAAACAAACGCCCCACACTGGGAGGGAATGCCAGAAGACCAGTGGGATGACCTGGACAGCGAGAAAACGATCAACGCGCTGCTGGGTGCCATCCGGGCAGGAGGGCATACCTGCGAATTTTTAGAGGGGGATATTTCCATCGTCGATACGGTCCGCAAGTTCAAACCCGATATTTGCTTCAATATTTGCGAGAGCCATTTCGGCGATGCACGCGAAGCTCAGGTGCCGGCCATCCTGGAGAAGTTGCAAATCCCATACACCGGGTCCAAGGTGCTGTGCCTTGCGCTTGGGCTGGATAAGCCCATGACCAAACGCGTGCTGGCTTATCATGACCTGCCCACACCCGATTTCCAGACCTTTGAGCGCGTTGATGAACCGCTGGACCCAAAAATGGCCTTTCCGCTGTTTGTTAAACCCAGCCGGGAGGGCACGGGGATGGGCGTGACGGCCAAATCCATTGTGCGGAACGAGGCGGAATTGCGGGAGCAGGTGGGCCTGATGATCAACCGCTACAAGCAAGCCGCCCTGGTGGAGACCTTTATCGAAGGTCGTGAGGTGACGGTAGGAATGGTTGGAAACCTAATCGGTCCGGTGGCACGCCGCCTGCCGCATAACGAGAACCTGCCGCGCATCCAGGCGGGCCTGCGATTCTTCCCTCCCATGGAGGTGGACCTGACGCCCTATCTGGAAAGCGATGCGGTTTATGCCAACCGGCTGAAGGTTGCCCTGGCAGATCAGTTGAACTATATCTGCCCTGCGCCGTTAGGTGATGACATGGTCGATGAACTGAACTGGCTGGCGGCGGCGGTCTTCCGTGTGACCGGTGCGTTGGACGTGGCGCGGGTCGATTTCCGCCTGAACATTCACGAAGATTGGAAACCCTACATTTTAGAAATTAACCCCCTGCCCGGCCTCTCACCCGGCATTTCGGATATCGTCATCGAGGCCGCGGCGGAGGGGATGGACCACACCGAGCTGGTCAATATGATCCTGAATACCGCTCTCCGGCGTTATGGATTGATTGGGGACTAGTTATCAGGTATTGGGTATTAGGGATTGGGTGAATAGTGAATCGTGAATGGTGATGCCGCTTCCGCTTCTGCCCCCTCCGCTTCTCTGCTGAGGTTCTGATGGGCATGTACGCGAACCTGCAGTTTCTGTAGGTCAGGTATGTCGGCGAATCCGACTACCTGACGCAACATAATACAGGTCTTTAGAATGTAGTCACCTGCTGGCGTCCGGAGGGCGACACACGTGACATAATTGTTTTAAGTAAATCTTTTCCACCACAACCCGGTGCATTCGGGGACAATCACACCTTCTTCGATCTCCCACATCGGCATTGTTTTCTCGCCAAAAAAGAATTGGGTTAGGTCTTGCGCTTCAGCGCGATCCTTAAAGCAATAATCCGTGCGGATCCAGGTCGATTCGAGGCCGGTTTGGTTCAGGTATCTTAAATAATTAATCAGCACGGGTGGCGTATTTGGGTGCTCATAACCGGTGCCTAGTGATTCGATCAAGATCACGCAACCGCTCGGGCGCAGCACTCGCTGAACCTCGATCAGGGCTTCTTGCAGGGCTGGCTGCCAATCTTCACCGGCATCAATCGCGGCATAGCAAAAACTCCATCCAGAGATCACGACATCAGCAGTGTAATCAGGTAAGGGCAGGGCCCGGTGGGAAGCAAGCGTAAAGCCCAGATTTTCCTGCCACTGATCCGCCAATAGCCTTTTTCCCGTGTTCAGCATTTGAAAAGAAAGGTCGGTGGCCGTCAGACTGCGAGCAAGCGGGGCAAGCAGGCGCGTCAGACGCCCGGTACCGGCGCCGAGTTCAATTACGTCTTTACCCCTCAAATCGCTGATCTGGAGGATGGCCGGTAGCAGGTGTCCCTCGTAATCCTCCCGGCATACAAGGGCGTCATATCGGTCTGCAAAGCGCTGATAAATCTGTTTGGTATCTGGCAAAGTGTTTCTCTTAGGGCAGTTTTAAGAGCGGATGGCAAAACGGTGGCCGGCCGGATCGCGACCCTCAGCAATGGGTGAGCCATCTTCTAGCTCGCGCATCTTGTCCATTTTGGTCCCCGCTGCGATAATCATTTCCCGAGCGCGGGTGACATTCTCCACATGAAAGACAAGTTCGTGCTGCGTGTTGGGTAATTCATCAGCGCCGCCATGCAGTGCCAGGATGGTCTCACCCAGGTCCAATTCCACCCACATTTCATCGGAATAATCTTCGAGGCCTTGGGGATAACGGATCGGAAGCCCCAGCACATCGCGGTAGAAGCGCACCTCGCTGTTCATATTTTGAACGTATAGAATAATTTCCAATTGATGGCTTGAGACAAGCGGCATGAGCGCACCTCCGGTTTTTTATTGATTTATCTAATCGGGCTTATTTAGTTTTCATTATTATATCTCAGGGCTTAGCAGTTTTAAGGAGGATACTTAAGCCTTCTCCTTGAGGAGAAGGTGGCGCATCGCGCCGGATGGGGTGTCAAGTTTATTCCGTGATTGAGAATTATTCCGATTAAGAGATTCCACCTCATCAGTCCGTCTCGCAGTCAGCTTCTCTGAAGCAAAGTGTAACCCCCAACTCTTTTTGTGGTGGCAGTGAGGGGAAGCCTTAAAAACACCCTAGTTAATAGGCTTTTCTTACTTGGCCTGAGCAGTTATTTGTTGACTTGGTTATTTCAAGCATAACTTGAGTGCGGGCGATAATTCAATACGGCTCGTCCGGTCCCGGCCAGCCGTAGTGCGCAAAATCGATGCGGTCCTTCTTGTCAAACTCGATGCCCTCTTCTTCCAGCTTGATGCGTTGGAGGGCGTTGCCAAATCCGTCGCCATGCACAGAAACTTTGCCCTTGGCATTGATCACACGCTGCCAGGGGACGTTGGGCTTATTATTGTTTTTCAGGGCGGCCATGGCATACCCGACCATTCGCGCCGTGCATCCGCCCACCAATTCGGCGATGCGACCATAGGTACAGACTTTGCCGGGGGGGATCCGTCGGACCATGGCGTAAATGCGTTCGTGGAGGCCCACACCATCGGACATGTTTTATTCCTCGCGACGCGCCCTGAGTGAAAACAGGATCGGAAGAGGGACCGGCATGTTTCCAAAGGTATACAGGCCGTCCTCACGCCGGGTCATATCGGGGTAGACCGGATCGCTGAGCGCGCCAAATTCATTGAAAAATTCCAGTCTGAGGCCGGCGCCCAGGATTGCGTTGATAATATCGCTCACCGTCCACTGCCATTCATAGCTGGGTGTGTGGGAAATGTAGCTGGGGTCCATGTAATCTGGCCCCCCTTCATCCCAGATGTAAGGGTCTTCATTGTGGAAGTAAGGGATCTGGAATTGCCAGCGGCCTTCATCGTCAAAGGTATACAGGAAAGGATGTCCGTCCATGATATAAAACATCCCGCCAGGTTTGAGGAAGCGGGCAATGATCTGCGCCCAGCGGTTCAGGTCTTTCAGCCAGCATAGCACGCCGATTGATGTAAACACAATGTCAAAGGTCTCATCTAACACCTGGGGAAGGTTGTAAATATCCGTGCAGATAAAACGCGCGGGAATCTCCGCGCGGTCAGACAGCTCGAGCGCTGCATCAATGGCGATTGGTGAGAAGTCCACGCCGGTCGCCCTTGCCCCCTCACGTGCCCATGCCAGGGTGTCCAGCCCAAAATGACACTGCAGGTGAAGCAGAGAAAGCCCTTGGACTGGCCCGACTTCTTCAAGGATCTTCTCCGGCAGCCAGCGCTCCCCGGTCAAAAACCGCTCGACGCAGTAAGACCGCAGGTGAACTGGCGTGAGTTCGTCCCACAGGGCCCGGTTGCCGTCCCTGGCCTGTTCGTAAGGTGTATTATGATCGTTGTTCATGCAGGGGTTTGCTCCAGGTTAAGAGAGGAATTCCCGCAGGTCGCTGCTGTGGCTGGGATGGCGCAGCTTCCGCAGGGCTTTGGCTTCAATCTGACGGATCCGCTCACGGGTGACGTCAAAGTGCTGACTGACCTCTTCCAGGGTGTGGTCTTTACCGTCCATCAGGCCGAAGCGTAATTCAAGCACCTGCCTCTCTCTTTCGTTCAGAACATTCAGCGAAGCGCGCACCTGGTCCGCCAGGATCTCTTTGGCGGTGGCATCTATCGGTGTGGAAGCCTCCTGGTCCTCGATGAAATCAGCCAGGGTGCTGTTGTCTTCGTCACCGATGGGCAGCTCGAGAGAAATGGGTTCTTCAGCTACCTTGAGCACGTTCTGAACTTTGTCGGTTGCTCCTTCCCAGGCTTCAGCGAGCTCCGGTTCAAGAGGCGTGCCATTTTCCAAAGCCAGGCGAATTTTTTCGACCATGGTTTGATCGATAAATTCGGATTCCAGTGCGATCTCTTCCAGGGTTGGATCCCGGCTGAGCCGCTGCGTCAAAGAGCGCTGGATGCGGATCACACGTGAAATAGATTCGTACATATGCACTGGAATGCGGATCGTGCGGGCGCTTTCAGCGATATGCCGGCTGATAGACTGTCGGATCCACCATGTGGCGTAAGTGCTGAATTTATAGCCCAGGGTCGGGTCAAACTTCTCGACCGATCGCAGCAACCCCATATTGCCTTCCTGGATCAGGTCTAGAAAAGAAATGCCGCGGTTCATATAGCGTTTGGCGACACTGACCACCAACCGCAAATTTGCGCGGATCAAGGCCTGATTGGCCTCCTCGTATAAGTAATTAATGTTGCAGAAGTTCGCCTTGAGAGACTGCTCATCTGGCATATGCTGGTTGAAAAAATGAGGATTCGGCAGATGCGGCTTATGTTGAAGGTGAGAGAGCAGTTCATGTGCCAGATCAGGGGGGAGCAGGTAAAGGCCAAGATACACGCCGAAAATCGTTTTGACCAGTTTTTCTGATTTCTTTCGTTTATTCCAGTATTCCTGGTCCAGAAAAGTACGCAAATAGGAAGGTTCATCAATCTTCCAGGTCTGCCGAAGCATCTGAGCTTCACTCAATATCAGGGCAAGATCGGGTAGGCTAACCTTCAATTTTTTGGCCAGACCATGAAGGTCCTCACAACCTGAACACATCTCCTCACAAAGCAATAAACTGAGTTGCATTTTATCATTCATACTCTGGGATTTAAGCTTCTTCCGGCAGGCTTCGATTTTGTTTTGTGCCTTCATGCGAGCAGAAAGCCAGAATTCGTGATCTGCGCTCAGGAGTTCGACCCGGCCGATCTCGCGCAAATAGAGCTTGACAGGGTCGTCTGCGAACGCCAGGATAGTGGGAATCGCAGGGGAAACCGAACCAGAAGTTTCCTGTTCTTCCTGATCCAGGTCCTGATCATCCTGTTCTCTAGACTCAATCTTCGACTTCGACATCTTCCGGTCCTGAAATAAGATTCAACAATAACGATGGTAGTTTTATCACGGTTGCAGGTTTTAAGCCACTCCCTGTGGGATGAATTTGTGACGTTTCTTATTTCCTCTGTGATATATTGCGTTGCAATGCCTGGTCCAGCTTTGAGCGCATTTGGACGAATTCTACAGCAATTTTTTGCAGGTCGGGCGCTTCTTCTGAGGACTCTGGTTTTTCCTGGGTTTGCAAGAAAATAAGTTGATCCAATCCTTCATCAATTCGAATGCGCCGCAAGCGGATAAACATCTTTATGAGGGATTCCAGTATGGGCGCGTTTGGTTGAAAACGCCAATCGGGGTAGGCTTCCGATTCTGCAAGGTTCAGAAGGTCCTCTGACATTTCCTCTGGAATGCGTTGGCGAACAAAGGCAACTGGATTCTCGGCATCCTGTTCAAGCGCATCTTTGATCAGCTTAAAGATTTCCCTGAAATCCGTCTGGGTGAAGTCATCCTGGTGGAGGCAAGCTAGTTCATGTCCGCGAAACAATCGGTCAATGAAATGAATGAGGGTGGGGTCAAACAACAAGGCCTTGATACAGTTTTCTTCCAGCAGCCGGTGCGAGCTGGACTGCGTCAGCTGCTTTGCGGGCGGCACCTCCACCCGGGGGCGGAAGGACCGCCGTCGCCGGCGGGGTGGGCCTCCGGAAGAGCGGCGCACTAATGCGCGTTCGTCCACTCTCAACAGACGCGCCAGCCGTTGGCGATAAGCTTCTCGTTCGACACTACCTTGAACATCCTCAATTAACGGCAGGACCTGATTGGCGATTTTTTCCTTGGTTTTGGGGTCATCCAGGTCTACTTGTTCGGCCAGTGTCTCCATCACATGGATTACCACCGGTTTTGCGCTCTTAACCAATCCTTCCCAGCGGTCCGGGTTGTCCAGGGCAATTTCGTCCGGGTCCAGCCCATCTGGCAAAGTAGTAACCCGGATATCAGCTTTTAAGCGTCCCTCAACCTGCATCAGGCCGCGGGCGTCAAAGACGACATCGCCCTCCCGGTCAAGCGTTTGCCGGGCAGTCTGCAGGCCGCGCAGGGTTGCTTTTTGGCCAGCGGCATCGGGGTCGAGAGCCAGGACAATTTTGCGGGAATAACGCTTGATCAGGCGGAACTGGTCTTCGGTGAGGGCGGTGCCCATGGGTGAAACGCAGTTCTTGAAGCCAGCCTGGTAGGGCCCAATCACATCCAGGTAGCCTTCCACGATAACGACCTGGTCTTTAGAACGGATCTCCCGTCGGGCCATGTCCAGCCCATAAAGCAGGCGGCCCTTATCAAAGATATCCGTCTTGGGTGAGTTGAGGTATTTGGGGACGTCGTCAGGGTTTAACACCCTTCCGCCGAAGCCCGCCATGCGGCCGCGGTGATCCCGTATGGGGATGATTAATCGGTGGCGGAAGCGGTCGTAAACACCGCCGCTATCACGTGAGGACACCAGGCCGGCATTCAGCAGGTCTTCCTCTGTGATATCACGGCTTTTCAAATGGTTTGTCAGGGCATCCCAGGAGTCGGGGGCATAACCCAAAGCGAAGGCATTGATGGTCTCATCGTTCAATTTGCGGCCGTGTAGATAGTTCAATGCTTCCTTGCCAGCCGGGGTGTTCCGCAGTTGATGCTGGAAGAAAGTCACGGCCATGCTGAGGATCTCGCGCAGGTGTTCGTTCTCCTCCACCTTTTCCTGCTGCTCGGGGGTGAATTCTTGCAGGGTTACGCCAGCGCGCTCTGCCAGACGCCGCAAGGCTTCGGGGAAGTCCCAGCCCTCGCGCTTCATTATAAAACTGAATACATCACCGCCCTCATTGCACTGCCCGAAACAGCGCCAGGTTTGCGTGTCCGGAAACACAACAAAGGCCGGAGTATTTGTGTTTTTGTGGAAGGGGCAGAATCCCGTGTAATTCTTCCCGGAATGGCGCAGGTTCACCGTCTCCGAGACGACATCCACAATATCCAATCGGTTTTTGATTTCATCAACAGCAGTCATAAGTGGTTTATCCTAACTGAATTATAAGATAAATAACAGGAATAAGTTGATCAGGAATCAGGAAATTAGGATACTGGTGGCTTGTGAATGGTGAATAGTGAGTTGTGTGTCGTTATGAAATATCTAGATAACGGACATGATCAACAACACAATAAAACCAATACGTGTATATTTATTACGAACCGTGAATGTTAATGCCAATTTTTTCGGATATGCGCTAATTTGAGACTGCATCCAAAATCAGTTGACGTAATTCTTCCTGTGAAATATTTGCGAGATTCTTAAACCGAACACATGACTTACCATTGTTTGTTTCTCCCAAACGGCCAGCATAATAATCTCCTAAAGCCTGACCATCTCTTTCGCCGCTCACGTACAGACTGATGTAATCTTTTTGTGGGGCTAGTCCGATTGGCGGCCATACGTCTTTAGGTACATCCTCAGGCCAATAGGCGAGAAGGGTTATACTTGGCATTCTTTTCAAGTCACGTTTGGCTTTGGGTAAAGTATTTCTAATCAATGCGTCGATTTCCCGTAAATCAGCTTCTTTTTCAGGAACAGATTTGAAGAAGTCTTCAATAGTCTGAGCTTCAATCTTCATCGGTGATACTCCATTTTGATGTAAATTCAAATTTACAGACGAGTTTTTTTACCATTTCTGGTGAACCTGGTCCCGAATATAGCGGTCATAAATTTCGCGGATCTTTTCCATTTTCTTTTCTTCAAACGCCGGCATTTCTGGCGCCGCGGCGTTCTCACTCGCCTGTTTGGGATTCTTTGCGCCAGGGATTGCCAGGCTGACAGCGTCGAACATCAAGATCCAGCGCAAGGCGAATTGGGCCATGCTGTAATCTTCTGGGACCATCCCCCGCAGCTCATCCACAGCTTTCAGGCCGGTTTTAAAATCCACGCCGGCAAAGGTTTCACCCACATCAAAAGCTTCTCCCCTGCGGTTGTAGTTGCGGTGGTCGCTTTCGGGGAAGATGGTTTCTTCCGACATCTTGCCGGTCAGCAAACCGCTGGCGAGGGGCACCCTTGCCAAAATTCCCACATTGTGTTCCTGGGCGAGGGAATAAAATAATTCAGATGGACGCTGCCGGAAAATATTGAAGATGATCTGAACGCTGACAACATTTGGGTATTCCAGCGCTTTGATGCCTTCCTCTACCTTCTCCACGCTAACGCCGTAGTGTTTCAGCTTTCCGGCCTGGACGAGATCGTCCATCACACCGAATACTTCAGGCATGTAATACACTTCGGTTGGGGGGCAATGCAATTGAACCAGATCCAGCCGATCTACATTAATGTTTTTCAGACTGCGTTCAATGAAGGCAGTTAAATTGCTCTTGTTATAGCCTTCTGCAACATGCGGGTCCAGGCGCCGTCCTGCTTTGGTGGCGACGAAGATCTCCCTGTCCGGGAAATCTTTGATCACTTCGCCGACCAGGCGCTCGCTGCGCCCATCACCATAGACGTCGGCGGTATCAATGAAATTCACGCCAGATTCAATAGCAGTGCGAAGGGCATCAAGCGCATCCTCCTGGCTAACGTGCCCCCAATCGCCGCCGATGGCCCAGGCACCAAAACCGATCTCAGAGACTTCCCAGCCAGTTTTTCCAAAGGTACGGTAGTTCATCGCGTGCTCCTATTCATTGTTGTTTTCTTATGTTTTTCATAATGAACCAGAAGATTTATGTGATTCACCTTTATTGTATTACCAATTAGTATGGGTTTTCCAATCAAACGAATTCAAGGTTTCCTGAACTCTACTGGGTCACATAGTCCTTCACATTTCCCCACTTCTCATAATGGTCTAAATCCGTTTGTTTTGCGTGAAAATGGACCAGGATCGGTGCCTCCAGACAGGCCTGGCAGTCTATGAGGAAGGCTCGATCGCCAAAGCAAATTGCCTCCAGGACCAATGGCAGGTGTTGTTTGAATTTGGATTCTCGCCATTTTGCCGAACCGAGCACCAACCCGCCGCTGACATGGAGATGGATGTGCAGCTCAAGTCCATCCTTGTTGTTCAGCCAATCGCCCAAGACCTCATCACGCATCAGTTGCGAATAAATTCCAGAAATGGCTTCCGCATCGTAATTAAATGCGATTGTGAGGAACAATTTACCGGTGATATCGGAGTGGGTTAATGTGTATTTCCGCGACAGGGGATTTTCCAGGTTGCTGGACCCTTCATCTATCTGGATGTGCAATTTACGCGGATCAAGTGCAGACATCAAATCTATGCTTTCAGAAGATCTTGGTGATAATTGGATTATAGCACTGGCAGATAAATTGATGAATATGGGTGTAAAATTTATGCATGAGTGAAAAAGAAAAAGTGCTAACGCTGCGTGTTCTTTTAATCCTGCTGGTCTTCATCGTCGGCGTGCCGATGCTCCCCCTGCTAATCTCTTGGGATTGGGCTTGGTGGGAGGCCTGGACCTATGCGGGGGTGAACTTTCTTGGTTTTGTGATCAGCCGCGTGCTGGCGAGCCGGAAGCACCCTGACCTGATTGTGGAGCGGGGAAAGTTTTTTCGGCACGACAACCCCGAAGTCTGGGATAAAACGCTTTCACCACTGGTGGGACTGGCTGGCGGGTTGATCCCCCTTGTTGCCGGATTAGATGCTCGCTTTGGGATTAGCATTTCTTTCCCGCTGTGGGTTCGATTGGCGGCGTTGGGGTTGCTCATTGCCGGCTATGTGTTAGGGTCTTACGCGCTGATTACCAACCGGTACTTTTCAGGCATGGTTCGAATCCAGTCCGACCGGGGTCATCAAGTTGTCAATTCCGGTCCCTATCGTTGGATGCGTCACCCAGGGTACGCCGGCAGCCTGTTGAGCTATCTGGCAACGCCATTTTTGCTTGAGTCGCTGTGGACTTTTACCCCGGTTGTTTTGATCTCTGCGATTCTCGTGCTTCGAACCGCCTTGGAAGATCGCACCCTGCAGAAAAAGCTTGAGGGATATCGGGAATACACAAATGAAGTGCATTATCGACTGATCCCGGGTATCTGGTAGGTTCCCCACAATGGCAGATGGCGCAGCGAAACTAAAACACCGCATTGTGGATAAATTTAGGTCCTTATATGGGATAAACTGATGAAAAAATGGCTTTACTGGTTGTGGCGGGTGCTGCCCATCCCCAAAATATTGCGCGGCCCGATTCTTTGGTTTGGAAACCGAAAGTTCATCATTGGGATCGCCGCCCTGATCATCAACGAGCGGGGTGAGGTGCTTTTATTCAAACACACCTACCGAAAAGATTGTGATTGGGGCTTTCCCAGCGGATACCTGAAAGGTCATGAAAACCCTGAGACTTCTATCGAGAGGGAAATTTTGGAAGAATCAGGTTTGGCGGTCAGGGTCCTTGATGTTTTGGAGATCATCCGCTCGGAAGATATGCCCCGGTTGGAGGTTCTGTTTAGAGCGGAGTTATCCGGCGAATTGTCATTTAAACCTTCTCATGAAGTGTCGGAAGCGCGGTTTTTTCCAGCAAAGGACCTGCCGGAATTGTTGCCAGAACACCGGGCATTGATTGAAAAGTATGGAGTCTTTAAAAATTCCTGATGAAAGGGTGTTGCCTCGTTACTCAATGTAATTTCTTTTTTAGGGTGGGTTGGCATGAGACGTATGTCCAACGCAATCGAAATTCCCACTCAATGGTGGGTTGCCATCGTAGAACTAATAAATTCACTAACCAAAGCCTCGCCTCCTTCATTCTCCAAACCTGAAGATGTTCCACTGAACTCATAGTGAGCCCACAGACCGCTATTACGCAGGCTGAAAGTTCCATATTTAAATTTGGCAACAAGCGCACTTAAACGAAAAAGAGGTGCAGTGAAGTGCACCTCTTGAGTTATTTCTGATAAACGAATTATGGCAGCAACTCATCGTAGGACTGCAAAGCTTTCATGTAATTGGCCCGTTCAAAGGCAGCGGGATTTTCAATTTTCTTCTGGCTCATGCTGCCGCGCATCTTCTCCACCGATTCATATTCGTAAGTGATCATCCAGTTTTCCATTTCTGCCAGAATGTCCTCGGCGCGTTCTACGCCATTGGCAACGAATTCTGAGGCGACTTGAGCAATGTTAGCGCCAGCGAGGATGGATTTCACCAGGTCTTCACCGGTGTGTACACCGCTTGTCAATGCCAGGTCTGCATTGATCCGCCCATAGAGCAGGGCCATCCAGCGCAGGGGCAATAATAATTCAGCGGATGATGAAAGCTGCAATGTGGAATCAACCTCCATATTTTCAATGTCCAGGTCTGGCTGAATGAAGCGGTTAAAGAGCACAAACCCAGCGGCGCCCGCGTCGCTGAGGCGTTTGATCAGGTTGGGCAGGGCAGAGAAGAATGGGCTTAATTTTACAGAAACCGGGATTTCTACACTTTCACAGACAGATTGAACCAATTCCGCATAATTGTCTTCAAGTTGTTGTGCAGAGATGTCCAGGTTGGTGGGAATGTAGTAAGTGTTCAGCTCAAGTGCATCAGCGCCGGCTTCGGCCATCTTCTGGGCGTATTCGATCCAACCCGTATTGGATACGCCGTTCAGGCTGCCAATCACCGGGATGTCCACAGCTTCTTTGTTTTTGCGGATATGCTCAAGATATTGATCCGCTCCCACGTTGTATTTATCAAGATCCGGGAAGTAATCGAGCGATTCCGCGAACCGGTCCGTGCCGCGTTCCATATAATAATTGAAGGCGAGGCTGTCATGCGTGATCTGTTCTTCGAACAGAGAATACATCACCACCGCACTGATACCGGCATCTTCCATTCTTTTGACATATGAGGCTTTCTTTGAGAGCGCAGATGAAGCCGCTACAAGGGGGTTTTTCAATTCAAGTCCAAGATAATTGGTTTTTGTGTCGGTCATTATTCCTCCGTCGTTGATTATTATTCATAGCAAGCTGATGGATAAAAACAATGGTGATGAACCGAAGTCCACCACCATTATTATACTTGTCTGATTTACCTAATCCAAAACTTTATTCTTCAGCTTCAGGCTTGGTGTAGTGCATGTCCGCCATTTGCTGATAGAGGGTCCAGCGGCTGGCTGCGTCCTGTTTGGCCTTGGCCATCAGGGTCTCAGCCCGCTCTTCATTGCTCTGCAGGAGCATGCGGTATCTTGTCTCGTTGTATGCATACTCTTCAACTGGTACCGTGGGTTCTTTGGAGTCGATTGTGAGCGGATTCTCGCCCTGCGCTGCCAGTTCAGGACTGTAGCGATAAAGCGGCCAAACGCCGGCTTTTACCGCCAGATCCTGCTGCTTGAGCCCATGTTTCATGGTGATGCCGTGGGCGATGCAGTGTGTGTAGGCGATGATCAGGGATGGGCCGTCATAGGCTTCTGCTTCACGGAAGGCCTGCAAGGTCTGTCTGTCGCTGGCACCCATGGCCACACGCGCCACGTAAACATAGCCGTAGGACATGGCCATCATGCCGAGATCCTTCTTTGGTAGGTCCTTACCGTTGGCTGCAAACTTCGCCACAGCGGCCCGGGGGGTCGACTTGGAAGACTGGCCGCCGGTATTGGAGTAGACCTCGGTGTCGAGAACGAGGACATTGATGTCCCGTCCAGAGGCGAGGACGTGATCCAGGCCGCCGTAGCCGATGTCGTATGCCCAGCCATCGCCGCCGACAATCCACACGCTCTTGCGAACGAGGTAATCGGCAATCGAGAGCAGGTTACGGGCAGCGGGGGTATCCAGTTCGCGGAGTTTTTCCTTGAGCTGATCAACCCGTTTACGTTGTGCTTCCAGTTCTTCTTCGGTCTTCTGGCTGGCGTTCAAAATTTCATCTGCCAGGTCTTTGCCAACATCATCAGCCAGCTTGCTCAGCAGTTCGTTGGCGAATTCGACAAATTTATCGATAGTCAGCCGCATGCCCATACCAAACTCGGCATTGTCCTCAAACAGCGAGTTGGACCAGGCAGGGCCTCGCCCATCTGCGTTGACAGAATAAGGTGTGGTGGGCAGGTTACCGCCATAGATGGATGAACAACCGGTGGCGTTGGCGATGACCATTCGGTCGCCGAACAACTGTGTGGCCAGTTTGATGTAGGGGGTTTCACCGCAGCCGGCGCAGGCGCCAGAGAACTCAAATAGGGGTTCCAGGAGCTGAGAGTTCTTAATCGTATGCGATGAGAAGCTCTTCCGATCCGGGTAGGGAAGCGTGGTGAAGAATTCCCAGTTTTTCACTTCTTGTTCACGGATGGGGGGTTGCGGTGCCATGTTGATCGCCTTGCGGCTCGGGTTCTCCCGATCCTTGGCGGGGCAGGCTTCCACACACATGCCGCAGCCGGTGCAGTCTTCAGGCGCAACCTGAACGGTGAAGGCCCAGCCGTCACGGAATTCACGGAATTTGGCCTGTGTTGATTTGAAGGTCTCCGGTGCATCTGCGAGGTAGGAGTCCTCATAAACTTTGGTGCGGATTGTGGCGTGCGGGCACACGAAAGAACATTTTCCGCATTGGATGCAGATGTCGGGGTCCCAAACGGGGATTTCGAGGGCTACATTCCGCTTCTCCCACTGCGTGGTCGCGGTGGGGAAGGAGCCATCCACAGGCATTTCGCTGACTTTGACATCATCGCCGCGCCGGTCGATGATCTTGCCGAGGACCTCACGCACATATTCGGGTGCATTTTGCGGCACGGGGGGCTGCATGGGGATCTCGCTGGTTACCTTGTCGGGCACTTCGACTTGCACCATATGCTCGAGGGCACTGTCCACAGCGGCGTAGTTTTGTTTCACAACCGCTTCACCGCGTTTGCCGTAGGTTTTCTTAATGGATTTCTTGATCTCGTCAATGGCCTGCTCTTTGGGCAGGATGCCGCTGATGGCGAAGAAGCAGGTCTGCATGATCGTATTGATGCGTTGGCCCATGTTGGTCTTGCGGGCAACTTCATAGGCATCAATGCAATAGAATTGCAGATCTTTATCAATCAAAGACTCCTGTACCTTGGCGGGCAAATGATCCCAAACCTCATCTGGCTCGTAAATGCTGTTGAGCAGGAAGATTCCGCCCGGTCGGGCGAATTTGAGCATGTCAAATTTCTCCAGGAAAGAGAACTGATGGCAGGCCAGAAAGTCCGCTTCGCCTTCAGAGATCAGATAGGGAGCCCGAATTGGGTCGGGGCCGAAACGCAGGTGGGAAACGGTGACCGCACCTGATTTCTTCGAGTCGTACTGGAAGTAACCCTGGGCGAAGTTTTCAGTTTCCTCACCGATGATCTTGATTGAGTTTTTATTGGCGGAGACGGTTCCATCTGCACCGAGGCCGTAGAACATGGCCTGGACCACATCTTTCCCGAGGATCTCAAAAGAAGGGTCCCAATCGAGATTGGTGTGGGTGACATCATCGTAGATGCCAACGGTGAAATGGTTCTTTGGGGTTTCTTTGTCCATTTCATCGAAGACGCCTTTGACCATGGCCGGCGTAAATTCTTTAGAAGAGAGGCCGAAGCGACCGCCAATAACCTTGGGGGCCTTTGTAAAGGGAGCAATGCCCAAATCCATGCCTTCCTGGATGGCTGTGACCACGTCCAGGTAAAGCGGCTCACCGCTAGCGCCCGGTTCTTTGGTACGATCTAAGGCTGTGATCATCTTAACTGTGCTTGGAAGGGCTTCCATCAGATGCTGGACGGAGAAGGGACGATACAATCGGACTGAAATCACGCCGACTTTTTCGCCGTCTTCAGTCATTGCTTTTGCCGTTTCCTCAGCAGTTTCAACGCCGGAGGCCATCAGCACGATCACCTTTTCGGCGTCAGGTGCGCCGACGTAATCGAAGAGATGATATGACCGGCCGACCTGTTCGGCAAATTGGTCCATCACATCCTGAACGATCTCAGGAGTCTTGGCGTAGAAGGGGTTGACCGTCTCGCGCCCCTGGAAGAACACATCAGGGTTTTGAGCGGTACCGCGCAACACGGGATGATCGGGGGAAAGGGCGCGTGACCGATGCTGTGCGACCAAATCGTCGTCGATCAATGCCTGAAGATCTTCCTCATCAAGGCGCTCGATCTTGGTGATCTCATGTGAATTACGGAATCCGTCAAAGAAGTGTAGGAATGGTACACGTGTGCGCAGGCTCGCCGCCTGGGCGATCAGAGCCATATCCTGAGCCTGCTGGACTGAGTCGCTGGCGAGCATGGC
>JBMCLF010000002.1:0-24696 GCA_048615215.1 Candidatus Brevefilum sp. | reverse complement strand
TTATTATCTCCTAACCAACATACTTTTATTCAATGTTATCCACCATCGTGCTGAGATAGGCTTGGGCGATTTTCTCATCATGAAGCAGCTCATCGCCGGTACCTTCCATCACAACATGGCCGTTTTCAATCACGTAAGCATAATCACAAATCCCTAAGGACTTCTTTGCATTTTGTTCCACCAGGATCACAGTAATTCCCTGCTCGCGAATGGTTTTGATCTTCTCAAACACACCATTAACGATGATTGGCGCCAAACCCAGGGAAGGCTCATCCAGCATCAGCACTTCAGGCTTTGCCATCAAGCCCCGTGCAATCGCCAACATCTGCTGCTCACCGCCAGAAAGCGTTCCAGCGTCCTGTCTCTTGCGTTCTCTCAACCTGGGGAAAAGTTCGTACTGCTGTTCCAACAAATGCGGAATCTCTTTACGATTTACAACACTGTAAGCGCCCAACCGTAAGTTTTCTTCAGTAGTCAACCCGGCAAAGATCTTACGCCCTTCCGGCACCTGGATGATGCCCTGGCGAACGATCTGATGGCTCTTATCCGTTAGCTGCTCTGATTTATAGAGCATGCAGCCCTTGCGAACCACCATCCCTGAGATGGCATTGATGATTGTTGTCTTCCCCGCACCGTTTGACCCGATGATCGCTGTGATCTTCCCTTCCTCAAAACTCAAATCAACATTATGAATGGCTTCAATATTGTCGTACCAGACACGCAGTTCGGAAATTTGTAAAATTGCCATGTTAATCCTCCTCGCCCAGATATGCAGCCAGAACTATAGGATCGTTCTGGATCTCCTTAGGCGTGCCTTCAGCGATGGTTTTTCCAGAATCCTGAACGTAGATGTGATCGCACAGATTCATTATCAATTCCATCCGATGCTCGATCACTAAGATTGCCAGGTGTGGATATTTTTTCTTGATGTCTTTGATAAAATCCATCAACATGACAGTTTCTTCAGGGTTCAGACCAGCTGCTGGCTCATCAAGCATTAACACCTTGGGCTCATGAGCCAGGGCTCGTGCAATCTCAACCCGCCGTTGATAACCGTAGGACAGATTCGATGGCGACTTCTTGGCGAACTCATCCAGATTCAATAATTTCAGGCATGCCATGGCCTTTTCTTCAATCAACCTTTCCTGGCGGTTGCGAGAAGGCAGCATAAACAGGGCTGAAAATAGGCTGTATTTCCCGGCATGGTCCAGGGCCACTTTGACATTATCCAGCACATTCAAACCGGTGAATAGGCGTGTGTTCTGAAATGTCCGTGAAAGGCCCATTCGTGCGACTTCAATTTGTGATTTTTTGGTAATATCCTGCCCGTCAAACACGATAACACCCTCGTCCTGGATGTAAATCCGAGAGAGCAAATTGAAGATCGTCGTTTTTCCTGCGCCATTTGGCCCGATGATCCCGCGGATCGTGCCGGGCCGGATTGACATATTAAAGTCTTTGACGGCGCAAACACCACCAAATGCTTTCGAAAGACCTTGTGTTTGTAAGATTGCTTCAGTCATAAGGTTGGTTTTCCATTATTTTCGATTTAGTAAACCGTCTGGCCAACTTTTTGATCCACCTGAAATTCAATTCCCGTTCACCCAGGATACCCTGAGGGCGGAAATTGATCACAATGATGATCAAAATCGCATAAATGATCGTCCGGTATTCTTGCATGCTTGTGCCGAACAGGCTCACATCTCGGACGAATTCCGGGATCAATTTAAGCATAGAAGCCGACAACACAGCTCCGGTCAGACTGTTGGTTCCGCCAAAGAAAAGGAAGATCTGCATCTCTGTCGAGTGTGCCCACCCAAAGGAATCGGGTACAATCACCCGGTTGCGCAAGGCCATCAGAATGCCTGCAAAACCGGCAATTGCTGAGGCCAGCACATAAATTTTGATCTTCAAATGGTAAACATCAATCCCGAAACTGCGGGCGGCAATCTCGTCATTCTTCAACGCCAGGCACATCCTTCCAAACCTGGAATACTTCAAGTTTCTGATCCAAAATACAATCACAACCAGGGCGATTAGCGAAACTAACAATAAATTGTCCATACGGGGGATTTTTGAAAACCCAATCGATCCGCGCGTGTAATCCTCAAAGAGCAGGATCAGCGCGATGATCATCTGGCTGAAACCAACCGTAATCAGGGCGAAATAGTCGCGCCGCAACTTGAGGGTTGGGACGGCAATCAGCCAAGACAAAAAGATGGACAATACAATCGCAATGACACCCGTGATTGCGTAAGGAATATCCAGGAAGCGGCTCAAAACAAATGTGACATAAGCCCCGACGGCCATGTATGCCGCCTGGCCAAGTGAAAACATCCCTGCCAGGCCGGTCATGGCAAAAACTGCCACAACAGTCATGATGGAAATAGCAATCTGAATGATTATTCCCGATTGATAAGCACTCATCCCTATCCTCCTAAACCTTGTCTTCCGCAAACTTACCGGCGATACCCTGCGGACGGATGAACAGGAAGCCCAATAAGATCGCAAATATGATCACGGTTGCTTCTGTTGCACCGATGAAGTACGTCAGGAAGATTTCAATCAACCCCAGGGCTAGCGCGGCAAAGATTGCACCGCTGAGGCTGCCCAGTCCGCCGATGATGGATGCGATAAACCCCTTCAGCATCATACTGGGACCAACAGAGGGATAAACCCCGTATTGTACGCCCAGGAACACACCAGATATCCCGGCCAGTACACCAGCAATGATAAAAATCGTTGTCACAATTACGCCAGAATTAATCCCCATCAAGCGGCTCGTGTCAGCGTTGATCGCCACGGCGCGGATCGCCAATCCGATCTTGGTTTTGTTGATTAGGAGAATGAGGCCAACGAGAAGCACAATTGAGACACCTAATACGACCATGTTCATTGATTTAAAGATGAAACTGCCTATTTCAAAGGTTTCGCTCTTGAAGACACTCGGGAAGCCATACATATTGGTGCCGTAGAAAACCGTCAGGATTTGCTCAACCAAGATCGCAAAGGTCAGGGACATCAGAAAATAATAGATTTTCGGGCTGTTCTTCAGCCGGATGCGGCGATACCCAAGGGTATCAATAAGAAGGGCAATGCCCATGCCGCATACCGCTGTAAAAAGGACCGTTATATAAAAAGGTGGGGGTGGATCAAAGGCGCGCTGGAAAAAAAAGCTGATAAAGGCGCAAGCGCTGATCATGCCGCCGTGAGCAAAATTGCTGAAGCGCATGATGTTGAAAACCAATGCGAAGCCTACGGCTATCAGGGCATAAATTGCGCCAACCGATATACCATTGATCGTTAATTGCAAGGCCATATTTTGCCTCCTATAAAAAGGGCGAGCCAGTCTTCAATGCTCGCCCTTTTGATTCGGGGTTGATGTTGCGAATAATCCGCTGTTACGGCTCGATGTAGGTCAGGATTTGCAGTTCATTGTTCTCGTCATATTCTGCGATATACATCCCCATATTATTGGGACGATGGGTTGCGGGGTCAATGGTAATGGTGCGTTCAGTGAGTTCCACGCCGTCGGTCTGTTCGAGAAGGTCGCGTAATTCTGCGCCATCGGTCGGATCTTCAGCCTGGCGCATTGAAGCAACCAGAACCTGGACCGCATCCCATCCAAAGCCAACATTGCCTTTGGGATAGTCTGCGCCTTCTTCTTCCATATGCTTCTGGAAGAGCTCATAGCCGCTGGCTTCCGGATTCAGCATGTCATAGTTCTGCAAGAAGTAAACATCATAAATGTCATTTTTTACCAGTGAGGGGAAGGGCAGGGAAAGTGTATTTGCACCTAGAATGACGCCCTCAAAGCCTGCGTCTCGCAGGAAGTCATAGGCCATTGCTGCCTGGTTGGCATAATCGGAAAGGAAAACAGCGTCCGGTCCAGCCTCCACGATTTTCAACGCCTGTGCGCTGTAGTCGGTGTCGGTCCAGGTGAAGGTCTCTTCAGCAACGACACTGCCGCCATTTTCACTAACATAGTCCATAAAAGGCTTGGCGTGCGCCACAGCAAAAGAATTACCGGTGTTATACAGGGTAGCAAATTCGGTCAGGCCAAGATCTTCAAGGGCAAATTTGGCAATGGCAAAGGATTGGGAAGAGCAGCTCGGTTCAGCCAGGAACATATACGGATAGGCTTCGCCGGTGTCAGGGTCAGTGGTGCAGACTTCGTCCATGAAGTGGCCAACAATAGGAACCTGGTCTTCTTCAGAGATTTCAACCCAACCACTGGCAGGATTGGACAGGGGCGGCCCAATAATAGCAACAACTTCATGCTCATCCACGAGTTTGCGATAAGCATTGATGCCCTCATTGAGGTCATTTTTGCAGTCCACGGTGATAATCTCAATCATACGGCCATCAATACCGCCGTTTTCGTTGATCACCTGGACGGCATATTCAGCACCCCAGGCATTGGCCTGGCCTGGTTCTGCCGCAGGACCTGATAGATCCTGGATGCTGCCGATCACAATCGGATCTTTGGGTTCTTCAACAACTTCTTCTTCAGTTGGTTCCTCGACCTCTTCAGGTGCTTCGGTAGCCTCTTCAGGTGCTTCGGTAGCCTCTTCGGGCCCACAAGCAGCAAGAGGCAGCATGAGAACCAATACGAGCAAGACAAGCAATAGCTTCTTCTTCATGAGTCTTTCCTCCAGATTATTTGGTGTTTGAGTTAACCTACTGGCAAAATCAACCTGCGCCTAGAAAATCATACAACCCCGGTAGGAAAACGTTTTCCCTTAAAAAGAAAGATTTTTAAGCGTAATGTTGAGTTACCACACAATGGCAACATCTTATCATAAGATTTTTACTAACACAAGGTTAATTATGTTAACAGGCGCCAATTATGACAAACATCACACAGCGTCACTGACAATTATCTTGCGTTATTAATTACAGACTACTGTTTCGGTTGCCTGACACCACAATAAGAAGTTCAATTAGAATTGACAACATCGCCCCACTCATCTATGATTACGAGCAGCTATATGATTGTATTAATATCCACGTTATCAGACGGGAAATTATGGCCATTAAAATTGGCATTCTGGGGTGCCAGAGCAAGCATGCTGAATTCTTCGGCTCGCTATTCAATGTTGAAAGTGCTTTTCCTGGCTTCTCTGTCCCATTCATTTTTGGGGATGATGAACCCTCTCGCCTGCCTTATGTTTGCGAAACAGCGCAGATAAACGTAACCTGCCAGAGTGCTGACGAACTGATCAACAGAAGCGATGCTGTATTGATCACCTACCGCCTGGCTGAGCTGCACTTTGAACCTGCTATGGCTTGCATTCAACACGGAAAACCCGTTTTTGTTGACAAGCCATTCACCCTTGGAATTGGTCAGGCACAGACCCTTGCGAATGCCAGTCTGGCAAGAGGAGTTCCATTAATCGGAGGTTCCACCCTGTGCTACGATCCACAACTGCCAGCAATCAACAAATCAGCACGGTCTGCGCCCTTCGGGGTGATCGCTTACCGGGTTCAACCCAACAGCCCATTCGGCGGATTTCGATTCTATGGCAGCCACCTCACCGACCTGTGTTCGACGATCTTTGGCGCCGGCGCAATTGATTCCAGGGCAATTAAGTTCGATGAATCCGTTAATGTGGTAATCAATTATCCCAATCGGACAGTGATTTTACACTCCCATCCAGATTTTGAAAAACCTGAAGTGACCTTTTCTGAAGGCCTGCGGCTGAATACCATAAACCTCGACGATATGAACTGTTACCAATACGGAATGAGCGCCTTTGTCCGGGCGATCCAGTCTCACCAACCAGACCGGGTGAAATTAAGACAATTATTATTCTCCACCAGACTGTTAAATTCAATCGTTGAATCTCTGGAGACTGGCGAAATCATCGACCTAACACAATAGTTTTCTGATCTTACACCAGTTCTCATCAAAACTATAAATTCTATGGTTTCTTCAGATAACCATCAGATAAAGTTTCCTTTATAATTCCACTAACAAAAATTATTATCCACACTATCCCATATTATTGGTTGATTCCGATCTGCAACGATTAAATTGGAGGATATCTTGGAGAAAAAAGAAACAAGAACGGACATATTATTGGTTGGCGCCGGTATGGGCGGTGTGGCAGCAGCGCTGGCTGCCCTAACACTGGGACGAACTGTAATCCTGACTGAAGAGACGGATTGGATCGGCGGCCAACTAACTGCCCAGGGCGTCCCCCCTGACGAATCCCCATGGATTGACGAATATAACACCGGCGCCACACGCTCTTATCGTATCATGCGTGAGAGCATTCGCGCTTACTACCGCCGTTATTACCCCTTACTCAAAGAATATCAGGATAACCCACGTCTTAACCCCGGGATGGGCAGTGTCAGCCCAATCACCCATGAACCAAAGATCGGCCTGGCAGTGCTTGAGGCAATGCTGGCCCCACATCTGGCAAGCGGGAAGCTGCGGTTATATCTACAGCACAAACCCATCAAAGCAGCCATCTCAGGTGACCATGTGGAAGCGATCATACTGCGAGATACCCAATCCGGGCACGAATGCATCGTGCATTTTGAGTATGTGTTGGACGCAACAGAACTGGGGGATCTGCTGCCCATGGCCGAGGTTGAGCACGTGATCGGGGCCGAGTCGCAATCCCAGACCGGTGAAATGCACGCGCTTCTGGGAGATCCAGACCCGCTGGACCAGCAAGCGCTCTCCTGGTGTTTTGCACTCGATTATTTCCCTGGCGAAGACCACACCATCGATAAACCGGAGGATTACGACTTCTGGCGAAACTACCAGGCCGATTTCTGGCCCGGCCCCCAATTGGGTTGGTGCACCCCCGAGCCCACCGATCTCCGCACGGTCTGCCGGCCAATCTTTGACGGCCCAACCGACGCAGTCTATCGAGAGGACATGTGGCATTTCAGGCGCATCCTTTACCGCAGGTATTATCCAGATGGCTTCTTCCCCAGCGATATTACCCTGGTGAACTGGCCGCAAATCGACTATTGGTTAGGACCGGTGCTGGGTGTTTCAGAAGAAGAAGCACAAAAACACCTGCGCGGGACGAAGCAGCTCAGCCTATCCTTCCTCTATTGGATGCAAACAGAAGCCCCCCGTCAGGACGGCGGCGCGGGCTATCCCGGCTTGCGCCTGCGAGGAGACATCCTCGGTACAGATGAGCTGGCAAAATACCCCTACGTCCGCGAAGCGCGCCGGATCAAAGCACAGTTTACGGTGCTAGAAGAACATATCGGCGTGGAACAGCGCAGGGATCTGCAAGGCGCAGCCAGCTTCCAAGACACTGTCGGCATCGGCAGCTACCGGATTGACCTGCACCCAAGCACTGCTGGACGAAATTACATCGACATCCCCAGCTGGCCATTTCAAATTCCCTTGGGTGCATTGTTGCCCATTCGGGTCGAAAACCTCCTTCCGGCCGGAAAGAACATCGGCACCACCCACATCACCAACGGCTGCTACCGCCTGCACCCGGTGGAATGGAACATCGGCGAAGCCGCCGGCGCGCTGGCCGCTCAGGCATTGAACCTCGGCCTGACACCCCAGCAAATTTACAATGATTCTGAAAGATTGAACGGATTTCAAAAATTACTATCGGAAAAACTTGGTTTTGAACTCCAATGGCCGGAAGAACAGCGGCTGACACCCCGGATTAAACTGGACCCTTTGGGAATATAAAGAAGGACTCGTCAAGACAATAAAAAAAGATATCAATTATTTGTCCGTCAAAATGCACAAATCTACGCAATTATGCTATCATCATAGGGAGGTGAAACGTCATGGGCTCACAACCCCTAACAGGACTTAAGAAACAAAAAAAACAGGTGAGCATTCCCGCAGATCGAGAAGATCAACTGGATCTTTCTCAGTATAAAATCCTGGTAATCATCCCAGCATATAATGAAGCGCGTTTCATCGGCTCATTGATCCTAAAGCTCCGACAGCGCTCAGTTGACCTTCTGGTTGTTGACGACGGATCCACCGATGACACAGCCGAAATCGCCCACGCCGCCGGTGCTGAAGTCCTTCAACTTGAAACCAACCAGGGCAAAGGGGCCGCACTTAACGCAGGTCTGGCCATTGCCAGCGAACGCGAACCGGATGCGATTGTAATGATCGACGCCGACGGCCAGCACCTCCCCGCCGAATTGACGCAAGTCGTGAAACCAATCCTGCAGGGCAAGGCGGATATTGCCATTGGCTCACGATATCTCTTGAACACCTCCAATACACCAACCCACCGCAGATTTGGGCACAAACTGCTTAATTTCATCACTGGAGTGTTTACGGGGATTCAAGTGACGGATTCCCAGAGTGGTTACCGCGCTTTTTCGCCCACTGCATATCGTCTGCTGAGATTCAGCTCAAAGGGATTCTCGGTAGAATCGGAGATGCAATTCCTTGCCTCCGAACACAATCTGGAAGTCCTGGATGTGCCTATCACCATCCAATATCTCGACAGGGAGAAACGTTCCGCCTGGAAGCAGGGCGCCAGCGTGCTGAACGGGATCATCACCCTCGCTGGCCAGTATCGTCCACTGCTTTTCTTCAGCCTCCCCGGGTTGATCAGCCTGGTGGGCGGCGTTATCTGGGGCATTGTCGTGATCAACCGCTACATCATCTACAATGAGCTCGCCATCGGTTATGCCATGATCTGCGTTTTATTATGCTTGCTCGGGATGACGATGTTGTCAACGGGAATTACACTTCATTCTATCCGGTTGTTGTTCCTCGAGCACTTATCTCGCCGCAAGAGCAATCAAG
This sequence comes from Candidatus Brevefilum sp., assembly GCA_048615215.1. Classification (GTDB taxonomy): domain Bacteria; phylum Chloroflexota; class Anaerolineae; order Anaerolineales; family Anaerolineaceae; genus Brevifilum. The sequence continues at coordinate 15,929 of JBMCLF010000002.1, read as the reverse complement.
GTTAAGAACCACTCGCAACCACCCCAATTTGAGGAGTCCTTTGTCTTGAAAAAAGCCGGAATCTTAACCTTCCACAACGCGGAAAATTACGGCGCAGCCCTGCAGACCTACGCCCTGATGAAAACGCTTGAATCGCTTGGCTTAGACGTCCGAGTGGTTGATTACCGTAACCGTGGTGTATTTATCCGCAATTTGCTAAAAAACCTCTTCTACCTGGGGACCTTTCAAAACCCAATCCGTAATCACCGGGTTTTTCTTGATTTTCAAAAAAATCACCTGCACCTGACTGAGCAATCATACTTCAATCAAACCGCTTTTATTCAGGACGCCAACCAATTTGACCTGCTCTTCTTTGGCAGCGACCAAATTTGGAACCCTGACCTGGCGAATGGCTTTGACCCACTTTATTTTGGCGCCTTTCAGACTGAGGCTCGAAAAATCGCTTATGCCGCCAGTTTAGGGAAAGATGAGATCACAACCGAGCAGCGAAAAATCCTGAATGCACTGGTCGAACACCTGGACGCGATCGGCGTCCGTGAAGAAACCATGCTGCCCCTGATCGAACGGGAAGCAACCTGTGTGGTGGACCCCTGCATGCTCCTTTCCGCAGAAGATTGGCGAGAAATCGCAGATAACCCTCTTGTGGGGCCCAATTTCATTTTCGTCTATCAACTTTTTAACAATCGCAGGATCATTGAGACCGCTGTCGAGTTACAGAATAAAGTAAATAAAGAGGTGCTGATCCTTTCCCCATATCCCCATCCTTTCCGCCGTAAGGGGATCCATAAACTCGGGCGGATCACTCCAAACGAATTTATTGCTCATTTCGACCGGGCAGCCGCAGTCCTTTCTGATTCTTTTCATGGGACATTGTTCAGCATCCTGTTTAAAAAACCATTTTATTCCATTCTCCCAGGAGCCAAAACAGGCCGGATCACAACCCTATTACAAAAATTGGGGTTATCCGATAGAATCGTAAATCACGAAGGCCTTCCCGATCATGGGATCGATTTTTCTCTTGTCACCCCCCTGCTGGATCGAGAAGTGCAAAAATCCTTGAATTTTATTCGTAGAAACATCCAATGACCCTTAACCCAAAATCCGCGATCAATATCTCTTCACTTCCCAAGGAACATTGCTTTGGTTGCACAGCATGTGTGAGCATCTGTCCCCTAGATTGCATCCACATGTCAGCCGATCATGAAGGGTTCAATTATCCTCAGGTGGATGAGGAGGTATGTAACGCCTGCCGGAAATGCGTCTCGGCCTGCCCGGGGTTTAATGAAATCGAACCTAAAAATAACAAAACCAACCCTCAGTTTTATGGCGGTTTTCACGACAGCGATCAAATCAAACTTAAGAGCAGTTCCGGCGGCCTCTTCACCGCTTTCGCAGAGCACACCCTTTCCAGGGGCGGCAGCGTTTACGGTGCCGTCTATGATTTTGAGCATATGAAAGTCATTCACAACCGTGCGACCAGTCTGGAAGACCTGGCCCCCATGCGGAAGTCAAAGTATGTGCAGAGCGACACCAGCGGAGTTTATGAGCAGGTAAAGGAAGATTTGAAGTTAGAATTACCCGTATTGTTCACTGGGACACCCTGCCAGGTGGCAGGACTTCACCTTTTCCTGGGAAAGCCAGAAAAGAACCTGATCACCATTGATCTGATCTGCCATGGCGTGCCCTCACCCGGTTTGTTTGCCACCCACTTTGCTGATCGCCAAAAAAAAATGGGGCAAAGCATCACCAACATCGATTTTCGCACAAAGGATAAGGGTTGGGGCAGTTTTCTCAATTTCTATCTCAAAGTCGAAACAGATGAATATAAAGCCTTAACCTATGCCCCGCTGGATGCTTACTACGCCATGTTCCTGGCAAACCTGAGCCTGCGCCCGGTATGTTACAACTGCAAATATGCCAGCACGGATCGGGTGAGTGATATCACCCTGGGGGATTTCTGGGGCGTACAAAAAGAAAATCCTGAACTTTTCGATGGCAAAGGAACCTCATTAATCCTGGCGAACACCGAAAAAGGGAAAAGTATGCTTATGAGTATCCAAAGAGATATCATTCTTGAAATGCTAGATACCCCCAAACCTCTGCCACCCAATCTGGTAACTCCCACCCACCGAGTTGCATACCGCGATAAGATTTTCAAGCACATCACCTTTGGTGACTGGCAAATCCAAAAAGTTAAGTTTCATATCATTGCCTTGTTCTTAATTATCAAAAACAAAATAATGGGAATCTTTAATTAGCTTTTCTGGACGTTCCGATAATTTTATCCTCTGTAAAGAAAAATTCGGCCTGGGTCGACGAGCAGATTGAGGCCTGGTTCACTAGCGCAACGTGAGCATTACAAAAATACCCGTAGAATTTTCATGTGGTTGATATCGTTCAAGAACCTGATTCAATTTCTCACCATTCCGCTTCACCGCACGCCAATTTTCAGAGGCCATTAGCACGTAATCATACTCCTCAGCTAGAATATCATCGGCGACATCCTGAGGTTCTTCCGCATACACAAAGTTCTCACGAGTAGCCCTGGCATCAAAATAAACATTGAAGAGGGCTACTAGCTCATCAATATTTTTCCCAATTCTTAACACACTTTTGGTGAATACAGTGTCAACTGCATAAAATCGCATATCCGGCTCGTAATCAATAATATCCTCGTATTCTGAGAACACGAAAACGACCTGTTCATAGATATCTTGGTTTGGTCTCTGTACAAACATCAGGCGGTAATTAGAGGAAATGGGAGATATTACCAGTGAAAAGAGAATCAAAAAATTTATCAAATTCCACAGGGCATTATCCCGAAACATGAACAATGAAGCCAACAAAAGGGTAATAAGCAGCGGATAATAAACAAGTGTGACCACAGACCCCAAATGATAATTTTGAGCAGGAATCACCAATTGCATAACCAGCCTAATTCCAACAACCAACGCCAAACCCGCTGCCAAAAAGGCGAAGAATTTTTTTCGCGCAGCCTTTGATTCTGGTATTCTAAGGTCAATAAATTGTGGTGCCAATATACTAAGGATGCCAAGTACCGGCATCCCAAACCGCGGCAGGTAACCTATTCGATTATTTATTGAAATAATCAGGAAAACAATCAGAGCCAGAGGAACAAGCCATAACACCTTCCGGGGGATTGACACTTTACGTCCAAGCTTTACACCCCCAATCAAGAAAAACAAAAAGGGCATCAGTGTATATTCAAACCAATATCCCTCATACCAGTTGTCAAGGTTACCATCACCAAGAGCATTAAGCGTCGCAAGGACATTGGAGGAATAGGAGACATAGGTTTGAGAAAATTCTCGCCACTCCCTTGGGCGGAAACCAAACAGGGGGTCTTCCAGAAAAATCCAATTGAGAATAGCAAAAATCACCGCACCAACAAGAACTCCGCCGGCAACCCAAATCATATTCTTTAAAAAGTTCTTTATCTTAAAGGACTCTTTATCAATCCAGCCCATGCCAATCAGCAGTACCCAGGCTGGCAAGGTTGTTTCTTTGGTTTTAAAAGCCAGGAAAAGCAAAACACCAAAACTACCTATGATCCAAGGATTGGCATGCTCTTTATTCGCCGAAAGAATATAAACCGTCAACAGTGCAGTCATCATAGTCATAGCTGTTAGGTCAACAACGATCACACCTGAGATATCCCCTATGATTGAAATTGAAAAAAAGATCAATACGGCCAGAATTCCATGGAGGAAATTACTTTTAACCAATGCTTTTCTGGCAGAGATAAAGATCATGAATGTGTTCAACCCCATCAGAAATCCCCAAAACATGTGGTAACCTTCCATAGGGTATGAAGCCAGTTCAATAAATATTTGCTGAAGGAAGATGTGAAAATACCGATTAAGTACGAAGGTTTCTTTTAGTCCGTTCAAACCAATATTCATATAATAGGTTAGGTCCGATGAATTTGGTCCACCTTGAGCATAAGTGGCGAACATAAAACCAATTATGGCAGAAGTAATGAATGCAATTAAAATCTCAATTATTCGCAAATACTTTGGTGAAATCAAAGTACTCCAGAAATTTTTCAGAGCATTTTTTTTATTTTTTCCTTGCAGATTTACCATTTAATCTCACCTATTCAGTAATTCATCATCTCAGATCAGCAGTAATTTTCGCATTAAAAATAATATTACGAAAAAACAATCCGTATATTAACACGCTAACAATCATACTTGTTGATTCTTCCTGATTACTACCCACATAATAATACCTAAAGATTATCCACCTTCCTCAATAATTCCCCGGCGATTCGGGCAGCATCACCAACCAGTTTGGGGCACAAGGTGTGAAACAGATCTTCCTCCCGGACTTGCGATAGTTCATGCGGATTTGCGATGTCCCAGCCCAACAGACCGGGACAGGTCAGTTCACCATGCAGCGTCTTGAAGCGCTCTTGAAAGGTTTTTGCCAGGTCATAACAGGCGTATTTCTGTTCCTGATCGTATTCTGTGATCCCTCGGGCCAAACCAATCGCCATCAGCGCACCGCTCACCGCGCCACATATTTGCCCGGCATGGCCCATACCGCCCCCGAAGGGGGTGGCAATTTTAAAGGCCAGATCCAGGTCCATACCCAGGTGTCTGGCAAACGGCGCAAAGCTCGATTGAGCGCAGTTGTAGTGTTGTCCAAAGAACTCTCTGGCTTCCAAAGCCAATTGGTTTGGATCAAATCTAAAAATAGGTGTTTGATTACTCATATGTGAACCGCCATATCATCCTTTTTGCTTGTCAGGATCGTATCTCAAGAAAATTTTCGACCGCATCACGGTTGGGAAGGGAGGGTTGCGCCCCGCGTTTGGTGGTGGAAAGTGCCCCTGCGGCCATACCATACCGTACGGCATCCAGCAGTGATTTTCCTTCTGCCAGCGCAACCGCTAGAGCCCCATTGAAGGCATCGCCAGCGGCTGTTGTATCCACTGCTGTAATTTCATATGCAGGAACGTGCTGGTCCAACGCATCATTAATCACTCTGGCCCCATTTGGCCCAAGGGTAACGATCAAGTTCTTCACACCCCAGGACAATAATTTCTCAACTGCCCGATCAACCTGTTCCTCTCCGCTCAGAATGCGTAATTCAGACTCATTTGGCGTAATGTAGTCAACCTGAGACAGGAGCACCTTTGAAAGCTGCTGGGCTGGTGCAGGGTTCAAAACAATGGGAACATCATAGGCTGCAGCCAGATCAATTGCAGCAGAGACCGTCTCCAGCGGGCATTCCAGCTGTATCAGCAAAATATCTGTCTCTCGCATCAAATCCCGGGCATTGTTGACATCTTTGATCGAAACTTCATAATTTGCCCCCGATGCGACCACAATTGAGTTTTCACCATCCGAAGCTACGGCGATCATTGCGATGCCAGTGGCGGCATCAGAGTCTTTGATCACATGGGTCGTCCGGATCTGATTATCCACCAGGGCTTTGATCAATGTATTCCCGAAATCGTCTTGGCCTACCCGGCCAACCATGGTTACCTCACCACCCATGCGCGCAGCGGCAACGGCTTGATTTGCCCCTTTGCCGCCCGGGAAAGTCTCGAAATCTCCACCCAGAACGGTCTCTCCCGGTTTTGGAGTCTGGGGAACTCGGACAACCAGGTCCATATTGATGCTTCCCACGACAAGTATTTTAGCCATAAAGCCTTCCTTTTTGTTCGGATTGCTGTTTATTTATCATAATTATTTAAACTTTGCTGCTATTTCATTCCTCAGAACCACCATTTTCCTGAACATGATCCTCTTGTTCCTCCAAATGCCTCTCATCTTTTTGATGTTCAGCAGGAGGTGAAGGCTCTTGTTCTGTGTCCAATGCAAAATCCATTAGATCTGGCGTTTTCAACTCGTTTGGCTCATTTGGTTCAGGTTCTGGTTGACTGCTGGCCAACCAGATCGCAACGATTATACCAAACAGCCCCCAATACAATAAATAACGAGAATGTGGAATATTCAAGGATGGTCGTTCAATCTGGCTGAAGGTATGAACGTTATTGGTTGTGACAGATGTAACGCCTGAGAGCCAGAACTGTGAGAAAAGCCAGGGCTGATCAATCGTGTACACATTGACACCCAACCCCTTCTCTCTGTAAGTTTGTATTTCCTTTGCAAAAATGCCGGTGTCGACGTTGATGATCTCATAGCCTGCCTCAAGCAAACGTTGTGGTGAGGGCAAATCAGTGCTCTGGACGCCAATTACTCTCGTCAATTGCGGTGCATGCTCTCGAACTTCAGCCAGCCGGCCCCAACCCACCATGAACCAGATCTCATCATCCAATCCCGATTCACGACATTCATTCAGAACAATATTGAAAAACTCTTCGTAGTAGGGATGATCAGGCGGCGGATCGCGCATATCAAAAAGTATTACCAACCCATCTTGATCAACCGCTGCTAGGGATTCAGACAGTGTTAAGATTTTTTGCCCCTGGTTAATGCCAAGCTGTGATTGTGAAACCAGGCCTGCGTCAATAGAGCCAAATGGGTCCTGTTGAATAAACCATAGGCCAGCATTTAATTGATTCAGAAAATCCATAGAAAAATTAGAAGCCCGGTCATCAACACGTTCAGGGAACACTTCTGCTACATTGGTCGTTCGCGCCAGAGTTTCGTCATGCATCAGAAAGGGTATGCCATCCCTGCTGATGCGGACATCGGTCTCAAACCCAAAAGCCTGATATTCTGCAGCCAATTCAATCGCTGCCAGAGTATTTTCTGGTGACAGCATGGAGGCCCCGCGATGAGCCATCAAAGCTGGTTTCGCCGGCAGGCCATCACGGTAGGCCCAATTTGGGGAAAATACGGCAGGCAGAAGCCACAAGCCCACAATGGAAACTAAAACCAAAAAAATCCCTGCGGAATATAGCCAGCGAGATCTTGCAGCTTTCATTTTTCGCCGCAAATCGAGTATCAATCGCCTAAGCAAAATGCTTGCAAGGAGAAATATAAGAGGATCCCCGCCCAACCTTGAAATATTCAAGAGATGGACCAGCACCCCTCTCTGGCTGGGATTCTCTCGCAAGATAATAACAAAAGAAACGTAGAACAGGATTAGAAAAAGACTCAAGACTCCTGAATAAATCCAGTTGACGATCCCCGGATGCCATTCTTTTTTCTTTAATGCCACCCGCAATCTGACAAAACGCCCGAGGCTCCATAACCCAATCAATCCAGACAAAACCATTAAAATAATAGTAAAAGGCAGGGAAAAGCCAACAAAATCCGCAATGTAAATATCCACCGTCTCCCGGAAATCACCAATAGAGAACCAGTAAACCAGATAAAATACGCAATGAATGGTTAGGATTAAGGCCAGAAATAAATGAATTCGATTTTTTAATCGCTTATAAGTAGTTTTTTCCTCTTTCATAAAACCATTCTCCAAAAAAGTTCGGGCTAATCATTATTATAGCCATGAATCATGCAGATTGAAAATTAATCCGAGGTGATTTACGCGCACAAAAAATTAAAACATATTATGGAGCACATCCAGAGTGGTAAAATAAACAAAGCAAGTAGATATTGAAAGTATTTTTATGACTGCTATTTTAATCAAAGCCAAAAGATACATCAGGACGAAATTCCGCTCGGACCTTACCGCTGGTCTGACCGTGGCTATGGTGGTCATACCCCAGGCGATGGCCTATGCCGCCATCGTTGGGATCAATCCAATATTTGGTCTATTCACTGCCATTATTCCCACTATTATCGCAGCGTTCTTTGGAAGCTTTCAATTGCTCATTAGCGGGCCAACAAATCCCACCGCTTTAGTAACAGCCAGCGTCTTAATAAGCTACGTAAACCGAACGGATTATCTTGAATTTGTGCTTGGATTAGCAATTATCGCTGGAATTTTTAATATCATTTTCGGACTTCTGAAATTTGGCAAGATCATCCGATATATTTCAAATTCAGTGTTGGTAGGATTTCTAACCGCAGGAGGGGTTCTGATAATAAGTTATCAGATCGGTAATTTAATTGGAATAACCTTCTCAAAAGGAGGTGGGATTTATGAGATCATCACCCGCCTCCTTTCTGAAATACCAAACGCCAATCCTTTTACCCTAATTGTGAGTTTAATCAGCTTTTTTATTATGCTGCTTACCAAAAGAATAAACCGGAAACTCCCAGCCTCTTTGTTGACGATAGCGATCGCCGGACTAATTGTTTATTTCTTGGGTTGGGGATCTGAACAAAATATTCGACTGGTTAGCGATTATGGCTTACCTGAGAATCTGGGACTTGGTTTCCATATTCCACAAATCACTTTAAACGAATTTATTTCTTTGGGTTTCTCTGGTGCCGCGATTGCATTATTTGGATTCATGGAAACAATATCGATCGCCAAGGCAATGAGCCAGATGACGGACGAAAAACTTGATCCTTCCCGTGAAATGATCGCACAGGGCTTAGCTTCATTTGTTGGCGGTTTTTTCCAATGCATGCCATCAGCAGGTTCTCCCTCCAGAACCGTCATCAATGTGATAAATGGCGCAAAAACTCGATTTTCAGCTGTTCTCTCTGGGGCCAGCGTACTTATGTTCCTTCTTCTTTTTTCCGGTCTCATCGGCTATATACCCATGGCGACCCTTTCTGTTATCGTCATCATCTCAGCGGCAGGTTTGATCAACATGAACATGATCAAACTTACCTGGCAAAGCAGTATTAAATCGCGTTCGGTTATGATTGTCACCTTTATCTCCACCCTGTTCTTGCCGCTTGAATATGCCATCTATTTGGGAGTCTTAACCACCATCCTCATATTCTTGGAGGAAAGCAGCCATATTAATCTCAGTTATATTGTTGAGGATGAAGATGGTGACTTTATTGAGTTGCCTCTGCAGAGAGCAGAGTCACAAGAACCTCAAATAGCCATCATCAATATCGAAGGCGACCTTCATTTTGCTGCAGTTGAGGACTTGCAAAACCAGATTGATCAAATCCTCCATTCAAGCGTCAGAGTTTTAATCTTTCGTTTTCGTAGAACCCATCTTCTTGCAAGCACAGGAATCATGGCCCTTGATCGGTTGATTAAAACTGCTCATAACAGAGACATGGAGATTCTTTTCTGTGGATTGCATGAGGAAGTCATTGAACCATTAAAAGCAGCCGGGGTAACAGAGAAGATTGGCGAATCGCGCATCTTCCTCGCTAACAGTAAACTGTTTAATTCCACACAAAATGCATTAAACAAAGCAAAGTCAATTCTGGAAGATGGTTCAGCTGATCAGTAACAACCTTCTCACTTATCTATCTGACGAAATTATCTTTTCCATCAAACCTACATTATTTATAATCATGGGTGGTTAAGGCGGATAAATTCAGATGAAACTTTCAATAAATTACGGTAGAGTAAAAAATGATGCAGTTGCACGATTCCTGGAATTTTCAATTGGTAATCTGCGTAATTCACACACAAAAACGGAATAACAAATTAATCAAAATGGAGTCAAAATGAACCAAGACAACAAAAGAACTCTGGACCTCAGCTTGATCCTGCCCTTGTCCCTGCTGATCCTCGAAATAATCGTTATCATCGTATTGCTAACATCAGGTTATGAGATAACGCAATTTTTAATATTTCTCTTCATTCTCCTGGGTGCTTTTCTAGTGCTCCAGGTTGGCCGACAGATGCTAAACAGGTGGCGCATCAACCAGGCTGTTGTCAAAATCAAAGAAGGCCAGATCTTGATGGATGCTGGGCATAATTTGCAAGCAATTCAACTATGGAAAAGTTTGCTGTTCAGCCTCCCAAAAGAGCATTTCTTTGATGTACTTCAACGCATAGAAAGCGCTTATGAGAAAGAAGAAATGGAAGAAGCAATTCAGCAAATTCAAGCCATCAAGGCTGAATCAAAAGACTTCTTTCAGATGACACGCAATCTGCAAAAAGCCACAGCAGAAGACCGGCGCGATTGGCAGGCACGTGCTTTTAAACTTCAAAATATGATCAAAGCCCTACCTGAAAAACCGGGGCAGGATTTATCCGACACCAAACCAGAATGAATAAAAGAGATGGCTCATGCAAAAACCAAACCTGACATTTTTTTCCGAGCTCCCTGCTGATGAATTGGAAGAGCTATTAGAAGACCAAGAAATCATCGAACGGTTGCAGAACCTGGAAGCAGGTATTAGTTTAGGTATCCTCGATCTTTCCGACAAAAGGGCAGAGGTTATTAAACGTTTGAATGAAACCGGCATTCCGGTGACGGCCTGGCTCCTCTTACCCGAAGAGGAAGGGTATTGGTTCAATGTCAACAATTACGAACAAGCGGCAGCACGCTATATCAGCTTTAAAGCCTGGACCACCCAGCACAAACTTCAATGGGAGGCTATCGGCCTGGATATCGAAGTTGACATAAATGAACTGCGAAGCATCCTTGAAGAAGAAAAGGCTGGAAGCTTTATCAAAACAATTTGGCAGCGATATTTTAATAAACCCAGGGTTATTCAAGCCCAGCAGGCCTACCAGGCCCTGGTTGATCTGATCCGAGCAGATGGTTACCTGGTGGAAAGCTATCACATCCCCCTGATCTCGGAAGAACGCCGGGCAAAATCCACGGTGCTGCAGCGCACTGCCGGTTTGGTGGACCTGGAAACCGACCGCGAGGTCCTGATGCTCTACTCCAGTTTTTTGCGGCCAGATGGGGCCTCTGTATTGTGGAGCTATGCGCCCGAAGCCGATTCAATCGGTGTTGGTAGTACAGGCGGAGGTGTTGATGTCCAGGGTGTGATCGATGTCGAACCCTTAAGCTGGGAGGAATTTGAACGAGACCTGCGTTTATGCGTTATGCGGGAAAAACCTGTTCACGTCTTCAGTTTGGAAGGCTGTGTCAACCAGGGATTTCTCAAGCGCCTGGAGACCTTTGATTGGAAAAAGCGCACCAGGATTCCCGGGTCCGTCAGGAAGGTAAATGCTTTTCGTACCGTAACCAGCGTACTGCTCTGGATTTTAGAACGCCCCTGGATCCTGTTAATTACGCTGGCTGGCCTGACTGGATTGGGATTTCTCTTCAGAAGAAGGTCAAAAAATTAATCCAACCCTCCTTATAAATGAGATTTGTACTCGTCCAAGGCCCAAACTGCGAAGGGATTGGTTTTCTCTTAACCCGCAGCACTGAGAAAAAGATCACTGGATCCAGCGTTCATCTCATTAAGCCATAGAGTTCGGGTCTCCAGAGACATTGATCCAATTTCCAAATCGCGATGATTGGATATTTTGCCAGTAATCTGGTAAGGTCAAAAAGGCGGTCAGGGGTCTGTAACCCGAAGATATCCAAAGAAAAACAATGCCCCATCCACAGGCCTGATAGTAGTTCCACCGGAGGGTGTATAATAGATAAGTGTTAATTTGCGATAATTATTATTAGCAAACCAATCAACAATAGAAAGAAAGTGTGACAAATTATGCGTAAAAAATCAATTCCTGTTGTCAGCATTATCCTGTATGTTCTTGCTGCCCTTCTACTTGGCTATTCTATTTGGGCCGCTGTATATTCTTCAGGGATCATCTCTGAAGCGGTTGCTATGCAGCAACTGATAGTTCAGGGCAATGAATTTGAAGTCATCAGCTTCTATATGCAAAATATCGCCCAGTACTTCCTCTTTGGCGTTGTTTTATTTGCTCTGGGTTGGATTCTGCAAAATCTCCCCACCTTTCCAGCAGAAGAATTTGAAGAAGAAGAAGATCTGGACTACGATATGGAGCAAGCATAAAGTCGACTTAATGAAAAGGGGCCGTTGATCATTTCCCTTTTCATTCGGCTACATTCATGATTTCAGGGGCGACTGACTGGTCGCCCCTGATTTTTTATTTTCAGCAATATTTATCCCTGTGCTTTGCCTAACTGCTCGTCAAGCTGCTGCTTCTTTTCGTGATGCAGGATCAAAATACGGTCTTTGATATCCTCAAGGCGCTGGCCTCGCAGCGGATACCAGATCAAAATCAGCGCACCCAGTAAACAGGCTGCACCAGGAATGACACCGGCAAATATTTTGATGCCCATGATAGCTGAATCCGGTTGATCAAGAAAAATTTCACCCAGGTTGGAAGCACGGGTCACGAAATCCGTTTGTTCCAAAATAAAAGGGGTGAGCCAAATCGCGATGGATTGCGCCGGCTTGGTTAACAAGGCATTGACTCCAAAAAAGGCTCCCTCGCGTCGCTGGCCTGACCGAAGTTCATCCTCATCCGCCACCTGGGCAAACAAGACGTTCGTCAGTGTTTGTGGGCCGGCCAACCCCAGCCCGGCCAGGGCAATACAGGCAGGGATCAAACCCTCAGGCACGAAGGCCACCGCGACCAATCCCACACCTGCCACCACCAGCAGGAACTGCTGAGCGCTAACCACCCCCAGCCATTGCCTCACCAAAGTTGTCAGCGGAATGCCAATGATCAGGGGAATGAACAGGAATGCCAGCAACTGGATAGCAGGCCATTGCAAAACATAATCCGCCAGGTAATATATTGAACCCAAAAGCAGCGAACTCATCAGAATTGCCATAAAATTTTCGGCTACCAGGACCAGGAAGGATTTACTGGTGAAAGTGAATTTCACCGCTTCCAGCGGCGGTACTGGTTTATCCACGATGGCGAATTCACGGCGTTCCTTTACTTTGAAGGTTGTGATCAGGATCAGGATCATGCTGACGACAGCAACGGTGATCATCGCAACATACAGCGGAATTAACGAAGCCTCACCCGTTTTTGGCCGCACGAGATCCGGAATCATAAAGCCTAAAAGGGTACCCAGCATGGAAAATAATGAACTTGAAATCTGCAAGTCATTGCGCTGGGCATCCGACTCGGTCACCTCGGGCAGCAAGGCCGAATAGACCAACCCGATGATCGTATAACAGGTATCATAGAGCAGCATCGTCACCAGCATCCACCAAAAGAGTGCCTGCTGCCCTGCCTGAGGCGGCGCAAACCATACCAAGACAAAGGTTAGGGCAAGAAAAGGGGCTGTAAACCGCATATATGGGATGCGCCTGCCGCGTTTGCTGCGGGTGTTATCTGTGATATAACCAAACAACGGGTCGTTAACGGCGTTCCAGATGGCGTATGCAGTGGCAGCAATCCCGATCCAAGTGGCATTGAGCCCCAGATAATCCTGGTAAAAGATGGTCAGCAGGCCCCCATAAATACCGGTCACCAAAGATGTCCCTAGTCCCGCCAATCCCCAAAAGAATTTATACCCAAAACTTAGCTTTGTTGATTTAAGCTTTTTATTGTCTGTCATAATTACGCTATCCTTATAGTAAATAATTGAATGTCTATGTCGCAGATGGCATTATTTCTTTTAAAGCCTGGTAGCCGATCACCTGGATGCCCTCATCTCGCACAAAATCTCGCATGGCCTCACTGGTAAAAGTCTCATAATCCGCCACCCGGCAGTCCCAGGAATCGGTTATTTGGCGCAATTCCGGCGTATCTTTTGAGGGATGGATAATGAAATGAGTCAGACCGGGTTTCAAAGCACTCAAGGCACTTTTGGCTTGCTCAAGCCGATCGGCCGCATCCTCCAGTGAAAGTCCCGAGAGGTGATCCAGCAAGGGCATTCCCATCTCTTCTAAGGTGCCAATCATCTCTGCAATCATCTTCGCCGTAACCTCATCAACATCCTCACCAGCCATGAGTTCTTCCGCAGACATACGCGGGATCATTGGCGGCAGGCCGTATTTCGTCGACAATTGAACATAACCGGGGATCAATTTTGGATGAGCCACCGATCCCATGTGGGTGTCAATATGGGTCAATGTCATGCCTGCCTCCAGGGCACGCTTGATCTGCAGGTCCAACTCCGCAACCGCTGCTTGGGCATCAGCATGTTCCCAAACAGCTTCTGCCGATTTATGAAAGAATCCAAAATCATCCATCAGCCCGGATTTTGGATTTCGGGTGCTGATCGGTCCCCAGCGGTAGGTATCCCATTCACTGGTGAGTGTCAGGTGAACGCCAAGGTCTGCCTCCGGGTGGACTTTTGCCATCGCTGAGGCTTCGAGAAACCAGGGGCAGGGCACCATTACCGCGCCGCTGGAGATCAGGCCAAATTCAACCATCTCCGCAAAGGCCTCCACCGAAGCCTGGCACATGCCAATATCATCTGTATGGATAATCGCCACGCGATCATCCTTTGAAAAACCAAGTTTTTTGAGTACTGGGTTAGATTTCATATAAGCTCCCTGTATTATTAGTGAAGTAAGACAACACTTCTATTATATATAAAAAATGGCACAAAAAGAATTTATTTCCTGATTCAGTCAGATCATACAAATATAACGAGAAAGACTTTCAGTGAGAAGCAAGTAATAGCAGTGAAAAAACTAGCCAGGGAAAAATTGCGGATACAATATAATTAAGTTATCCAATTATTATTGTTCAGGGAGATGAAAATATGTCTTATGAGAGAAAGCCGTTAGAACATGCCCAGACCAGCACCCTGGCCATCCTGAGCCTGATCGCGGGAATTTTGAGCGTGATCTTCCTCATTTTGCTGTGTGTGCCCTGCCTGCGCATTTTTACCATTATCTTCGGACTGGCAGCCAGCATCATGGGGTTCATCAGCCTGCGTCAGATTAACACCGCTGAAGGGTCGCTAACTGGGCGAGGCATGGCAATCGCCGGGTTGGTCACAGGGCTGGTCAGCTTATTGCTGGTGATCGTCCTGTTGATCATTGGGGTCAGTCTGAGCCTGCCTGCCTTCTTAATTCCCATATTGAGCGGCGAATATTATTAATAAAGATTAACGAAAAAATTCCACAGTCGATCTCATGTAGATAAACGCTGGAATAATTCAAAAGCCGCAGTTATCGTTTCGTTCAATGGCAAGAGCCAAGGCCCCAATTCACTCTATGACTCTTCCCTGCGTTTAAATACCAAACGCACCCCGCCCGTTCCTCCAAAGCGCATATCGCGCTTTGTGAAAAAGAACCATGCAAGCAACAGGAAAAGAATTGCCAGCCCAAATAAAATGAGCAAATTTTTCTGATCCAACCCCTCAACTGCGGTTCCCCCCTGGTAATACTTCATAGGTGAGAAGCGATTAACACCTTCCAAGTTTTCATCAATACTCGCCAATGATGATACAAAAAAGCTGGCGATTAATAAAAATCCCGCTGTCAGACCAGCTGCCCCACTGGATGGCAGAACCATGCTCAGGAATAATGCCAGGCTTAAGAACATCATCAATACCGAGGCCAGTGAAATATAAGGTTTCACCAATTGTCTTTGAGTGATGTCAAAATCATGGGTTTCCAGGCCGATTGCTGCCCCACCCCAAGTGATGACCAGAATAAGAACCACGCTCAAAATTAGCGCCAGTGTGCGGCCCCAAAAAACCACGGAACGGCTGACCGGCTGGGCGAGGATCAATTCCAATGAGCCTTCTTCTTCACTTTGTGTGATCAGGTTTGCGGCAGAGGTCACTGCCATGATACCGAGGATAATCGGCATATACGAAAAGAATTCCAGGTGCAAGAATCCGCTGGGTGAAAATATATCAATATCCTCTCCGCCAAAAAAAGCCAGCATTTCAGAAGGAAATGCATTTAATAACTGCTCCAGGTTTACCTCCTGCTGGAAAAAAGTGTCATAAATGTCAAACAGGTAAAAAGCCAGAATCCCAAGACCAATTCCCCAGCCCAAAATCATCAACCAATTTTTGAGGAGTTTCCTGCGAAAGATTGCGAACATAACTTATGCCTCCTCTTTTTCATCTTTGTAATAATTCAAGAACACCTCTTCAAGAGATGGGCGATGGATCTCCAGATCCCTGACGGAGAACTCCGCCATTTTTTTGATGAACCCGTCCATCTCCCCTTTGATTTCAAGGGTGTAGGCGCGCTGATCATCATTAACCCGTAAAATCTCGACATTCTCAAGCCCTGTAAAAGCCG
>JBMCLF010000001.1:0-31108 GCA_048615215.1 Candidatus Brevefilum sp. | reverse complement strand
CGAGGGGTTCCGGGGTGCTTATGATTTGCCCAACCGGGACGCTTATGCAGAGACCTGTGCGTCCATTGGCCTGGTCTTTTGGGCCCACCGAATGCTGCAGATCGATCTCGACAGCGGTTACGCCGATGTGATGGAACGGGCTTTCTTTAACGGTCTATTGAGTGGGGTTTCTCTGGACGGGGCTCGCTATTTCTATGAAAACCCACTCTCCAGCGAGGGGGACCATCACCGTCAATCGTTCTATTCCTGTTCCTGCTGTCCGCCCAACGTCAACCGCCTCCTGCCAACGATAGGTGAATATCTCTATTCAATTACCCCGGACGAAATTGATATTCATCTTTATGTGCAGAGTCAGGCTGTCCTGGAAATGGATAAGGGGCCACTGACCATTGTCCAGGAGACAGATTATCCCTGGGATGGCATCGTCTGTATAAATTTTGAGATGGAAGCAGCCAGAATTTTTACCCTGAAACTGCGCAAGCCCGGCTGGTGTCTCGAATGGCAGATTTACCTCAATGGAGTAGAAATCTCCACATTAGGAAGTATTGAGCGTGGTTATTTTGTGCTTTCACGTGAATGGCAACCCGGTGACCGGTTGCGGCTGCAGTGGGCCATGCCGGCCGCGCTGGTTTATCCGAATCCACAAATCCGGGCGGATATTGGCAAAGCCGCGTTGGTGCGTGGTCCGCTGGTTTACTGCCTGGAAGAGCAAGATCAAATTGTCGCTCTGGATCAGATCTATCTTTCCGAGAATGCTGTTTTTGACAGCGAATTTCGACCGGATGTTCTAGAAGGCGTTGTGGTGGTGACCGGGTCGGCTAAGGTGGTGGATGCTGAGGATTGGGGCCATGCGCTCTACCGGCCGAGGCCTCCCAGGTATAAGAGCGTGCCATTTCGAGCCATTCCCTATTTTGCCTGGGATAATCGGGACGGCGGCGCCATGCGCGTTTGGATGCCACTTGTTCCCGTAGTGAAGTAGCCTGAGGAATATTTTGATGGGTATTGTTGTTTGAACGAAAGGCCTCACTCCATATTTGAATCAGCTTTTAGAGCGATGGGCTTCAGCCCGAAAAAATTGATCATAAAATTTTTGTGGCAGCAGAAAGAAGCATTGGAACAGAAACCCGGATCTTTTGTGCTTGGATGCATCTCTCTTCACATCTACTTCAATCGACCTGAAGGTCTCACTCCGGGATGCATGTAAATCCTCATAAAATCACCCAACCTGGCCAGATGAATGGTCATATTTTGTTCTCCAGGTGATTTCCATTCATTCACATTTTAGGTTATAATCCTAATTAGGTCCACCAGTAAGGAGTTGTGCTTGACACGCATCAATCTGTAAATTCTTGACGTTCAGGAAAGCCGCAAGCAATCATTCATTTGCTGATTAACCAGAGGCTTTCGCTGGTTTTTTCTTTTTAAGAAGGCAGGTTGTTGTGTTTAAAGTTCATCATCTTACGAAATCATACGGTCTCAATTCCGTCCTAAAGAAAATCACATTCAGTCTCAATCAAGGTGAGCGCGCCGCGTTGGTCGGGCCAAACGGGTGCGGCAAATCCACGCTCATGAACATCATTGCAGGCATAGAAAAACCCGATTCTGGACACGTAGCCTTCACGCCATCCGACCTCAGGATCGGCTACTTGCGTCAGGGTATTGCCTTTGATCCCGAAGAGACCATTGGCGGCTACCTGAATCGCTTTGCATCCAATCTAGACGAATCGCTGACCGCACTCAGGGTGGTCTGTGACGCGCTTGCTGAAAGGCCTGAAGATCCTCAGTTGGTTGAGCGATACGAAGTCACCCTGAGGCAACTGGACCGTGCTCAGGAGATGGAAGGATCACGCCTGGACATCCTCAACGGCTTTGACCTGTTGTCAATCCCGCAGGAAACTCCAATTGCCGAATTAAGTGGGGGACAAAAAGTCCGCCTGGCATTGGCCGGTGTCCTGCTCAAAGCCCCGGATCTCATGCTGCTGGACGAGCCCACCAACCACCTTGACATAGATATGCGAGATTGGCTGAGGGATTGGGTCCTCTCCTACCGGGGAAGCATCCTGCTTGTCTCACACGATCGTGCTTTTTTGGATGCGGTGATCGATAAGGTTGTTGCCTTTTCTCCTAGGGGTGAGGGTGTGGATGAATATCCAGGAAATTACACTGATTTCCTGGGCGCTCGAGAAGCCGCTTATGAAGCGGCCCAGCAGGCTTATGCTGAACAGCAGGAAGAGATCAAGCGCCTTAAGAAGGCTGCACGCAGTGTGCGCGATCAGGCCAAACCACATAAAGGCGGCAAGGCAGATGGCAAGAATACGGACGGGTTTTCCGTCGGTCATTTTCAAAACCGCGCCAAAGAAACCGTTCAGCGGGCTAAGAATATCGAAAAGAGAATTGATTTCCTTATGGGAGAAGGCGCCCTCGAAAAACCCACACGATCCTGGGAAATGCGCATGCATTTTTCAGATACGCCGGAATCCGGTCAGATCGCCCTGCAGATGGACCGCTTGCGCATCGGTTACGATGGCAGAGCGCTGCTGCCGCCCATCACGCAGACCGTCATGCTGGGTCAACGGATTGCACTGGTTGGCCCCAATGGCATAGGAAAGACCACCTTGTTCAAAACCCTGTTGGGTGAAACGCCGCCTATAGGTGGGTCGTTCTCGTTTGGCAGCGGTGTTCAGCCTGGTTACCTGTCTCAGGAACAGGAGAGGCTCAATCCTGATCTGACGGTCCTTCAAACGATCCAGGGGATATCTGACTTTTATAACCATACTGAGGCGCGCACATTTCTGCACCGCTTCCTGTTCAAGGGCGATGAAGTCTTCCAGAGTGTGAAAACCCTTTCCTATGGGCAGCGCTCCCGACTGATGCTGGCTCTGCTGGTTGGACAAAACTGTAATCTTCTCTTGCTGGATGAACCGCTCAACCATCTCGACCTTGCGTCTCAAGAGGCTTTTGAAGCTGCGCTAAGCAGTTTTGAGGGTTCCATACTCTCCATCGCCCATGACCGCTATTTTGTTGACCGTTTCGCACAGGTTATCTGGCGTTTCACTCCGGAGGGGCTGAAAGCAGAACTCAGCCGCGACCTGGTTTTGAAAGAAATGGATGCCTGAACCCGTGGATAACTTATCAAAATCTGTGGATAAATCGTGGGAAAAAGTGGAAAACTCGGGGAAAACTGCAATGGAAATATTAAAGAGCCGGGTTACGCCCTGGCCCGGCTCTTCATTGAAGGAGAAAAGTGTTACTGAAGAAACTGTTATGAATATAGTATAAGCATTTTCCAAAATATAACTTGACGCTCAGTCGACACTCAACCTACGACAACCCTACAAATTGATTTTTTAAAAAGACAATCTATTACATTCCTTAAATTTAATATCAATAAAGATATTAAATTATAGCCCTATGTAAACTGTTGCATCATAAACCTTTAAAATTATTATGAATCAACGATGATTGTCAGAATATCTCCTTCGAGGATCACTTCTGCACCGGGAAGCAGGTCAACGGAACGAGATGCGCTCACAACTGTATTGTTGGAAGTTTCCACATTGCTGCTGTAATCAGGGATATATTCTGGTGCACCGAGCATGAGGAAAGCATACAGGGAGATTCGCTCATCCTTAACAAAATTCTTAAGCCCTTAAATATTTTCCTGAGAAAGAGCATTTGGCTGTGACGCAGGCTTTGTGTTAAAATTTTGATTAAATTATCCAGATAGGAGATGAATCCATGACGGACCAGGACTATTCGGTAGAAGAGAAAATTCGCGCTTTGATTGATCAGCTCAATGCTTATATTGAGCAGTACCATGGCGGAACGGTAGAACTGGACCGGATCGAGGGCAATGTGGTCTTTGTGCGCCTGGGTGGCGCCTGCGAAGATTGTCCGCTCTCGCCAGCAACATTGCAGGGATGGGTTGCTGGGACGATCCGCCAATTTTTCCCGGAAATGCACGTCGCCAGAGCGATTTAATCACTCAATAAACCCGGAAAATAAAACACCCGTGAACACCATGGGTGTTTTTGATTCGTTAAGGGTTAAGGTTCAGGATCGTTGTGATTATTGTTTGGTGGACTGCTTCCCATCGTCACCCTTGCCCGGCCCGTAATAGATCTCTTTTTGTACGGCCCGGTACAGGGTTTCGCTGCGCAGGTCCTGTAAGGTATAGCAGGGGGCATCGAGGTGTTCTGCCAATGCCTGAGCCAGGCCTTGATCGAAAGCTTCATGCTCCATGTTAATCACTACCGAGCGGATTTCTTCGCTGGCGATATGCTCGGCGATGCGGTGTGCTTCTACTTGCGGGGAGCCGCGCCCCATGGAAACATTCCCGGCGCCATCTGTGAGGATGATTAATAGCGGGAGCACATCCGGGTGGAGGGTCTTTTCTCGTTTCATCACCTGGTAGGCCATGGTCAGGCCGGCACTGAGGGGCGTTTTACCGCCGACGGGGATATCTGCCAGGGCGCGTTGTGCCAGCAGGACGGAATTGGTGGGGGGGAGCACTAACGTGGCGCGGTCTTTTTGAAACACAATTAAGCCCACCCGGTCCCGACGTTGATAGGCATCGGTCAGCAGGGACAGGATGGCACCTTTTGTGGCGGCCATGCGCTCTGCAACGGCCATCGACCAGGAGGCGTCCACCAGGAACAGGATCAGGTTGGACGCGCGACGCACGCGCACCTTGCGCTGGTAATCATCACTCCGCACGGCAAAGGCCACATCATCCTGTTCACGCAGGTCCTCGCGGGCTTTTTGGAAAGGTGCCGCAGCACGTAAGGTGGCGTCAAAAGCCAGGTCATCAGTCCGTCCATGGGCGGTGCGCGCCTGGACGTATCGACCGCGTTTACGGTCCGTTTGGGTTTGCGACCGCCGGCCGCCCTGTTTACGCATCATGTCATCCAATGGGGTATCCAGCCGGCGCGGTTCAAAGGTCTCGCCCGGCTTTACCTTTTGTCCCCCTTCCCACCAGTGAGCAGTGGCGTCTTGAAAGACGTCCTGTTCGGTGGGTTTTATGGACTCGGATCCAGGGGGTTCGTTGCTAATCTCGAGATGGGGGGAGGTTGACTTTTTTTTTGATTGGATTCCTTCTCAGAGCCCTCCTGAGCTTCCTCTGAGGGCGCACCTTGTGATGCAGAACCCTTGAGCTGCTCGATGTGTTCCTCAAGCTGGGAGACGCCCATTTCCGACTGCCGGAAAGGTCCGGCTTTGACGCGGTGTGGGAGGGCAAGTTCTGCTGCCAGGGCGATATCGCGCGGTGTAATTGCCTTCCGGCCTTCAAAAGCGGCATGTGCGCGCGAAGCTTTGAGGATCACCAGGTCTGCCCGGTGGCCGTCCACCTGCATTTTGGCGGTCAGGTCAGCGATGACCAGCAAATCCCGGCTTGTATAGCCCACCTGGCTGACGAGGTCGCGTGCCTTGGCGATTTGTTTGGAGAGTTCCTGTTCCTTGGGTAGCCATTCTTTGCGAAAGGCTTCCGGGTCGGACTCAAAAGCCAGGTTGCGTTCCATAATCTGAACCCGCTGGCGGGGTTCCAGGATGCCGTGAATCTCAACGGACAGGGCAAAGCGGTCCAAAAGTTGAGGCCGCAGGTCGCCCTCTTCAGGGTTCATGGTGCCCACCAGGATGAAGCGGGCCGGATGGGAGAATGAAATCCCCTCCCGTTCGACGATGTTCATGCCCATTGCGGCCGAATCCAGCAGGACGTCCACTACATGGTCATCCAGCAGGTTGACCTCATCAATATACAAAAGGCCGCGATTGGCGGATGCCAGCACGCCGGGTTCAAAGTGGCGTTCACCCTTTTGGATGGCCTTTTCGATATCCAGGGTGCCGACCACCCTATCTTCCGTGGCCGAGATCGGCAGGTTGATGAATGGCGTTTGGCGGGTTTCCACCGGTGGATTTACATCGCCGCTGAAACGCTCCCGGCATTCTGTACACCACGTGACGGGCTTGTCCGGGTCGCAGCCAAATCGGCAGCCCTGCACGACCTGCACCGGGGGTAACAATGCAGCCAGGGCTCGTGCGGCGGTGGATTTTGCCGTACCGCGTTCGCCGCGGATCAGCACGCCGCCGATGCGGGTGTCGATTGCGTTCAGGATCAGGGCGCGGCGCATGCGCTTCTGGCCGACGATTGCTGTAAATGGGTAAATAACTCGCATAAATTTAAGTTTCTCGTGTTTTCTCAGTTAGCCCATACAGTTTACCACGTTGAGGGTGGATTCAACAATGACGTAGAAGGTGCCCAAGGTTTGTTCATTTACTGTCTCTGGAGTCATTTTGCCTGTTTGCTTATCGCCAGGACAAAGTTAAGCTACAATAACTTTCATGGATTGGAACATCTTTGGACATGAATGGGCAGTAAACCTCCTGCGTTCCCATGCGGCGGGGGGAAATTTACGCCATGCTTACCTTTTCAACGGGCCGGAGGGCGTGGGTCGGGAGACCTTAGCTCTGCGTTTTGCACAGGCGCTAAACTGCAGACAGCCGCCTGCGCCGGGCGAATTTTGCGGGGCTTGTAAAGACTGCCGGCAGATTCAAACCCGTCAATACCCGGATTTAAGTGTGGTGCTCCCTGAAGACGGGCATAAGGATGTGCGCATTGATCAGGTACGGGAACTTCAGCACACCCTGGCCCTGTCGCCCTATGCCGCAACATACCGGATCGCCCTGCTGCCGGACTTTCAGCATGTGACCGAACAGGCCGAAAATGCCCTGTTGAAGACTCTGGAAGAACCGCCGGATAAAGTGGTGCTGTTGTTGACAGTTGATGCTTTGGAGAGCTTGCTGCCGACCATTGTCTCGCGGTGTGAAGTCATCCGCTTGCGGCCGGCATCTCTTCAGGATACAAACAATTATCTGGTTACTTCCTTTCATCTTCCGGCAGAAGAAGCAAAATTGATCGCCCATCTCTCCGGAGGCCGGATTGGGGCGGCGGTCCGTATGGTGGAAGACCCTGAATCGATCACACAACGCGCTGAACAACTTGAGGCCTTTCTCAATTTGCTGTCCTCCACGCGTTACGAACGTTTTAATCTAGCAGATAAATTGACCAAATCCTATAAAGATGCTCGCCAAAATGCATTGGAAGCAGTGACCCTTTGGCTGTCCTTCTGGCGGGATGTGTTTGTTCGGGCGACTGGGTCGGGACTTCCGCTGGTGAATGTTGACCTGGAGGAACAGGTCAACCAGGCGTCCATTCAATTGGAAGCCAGAGCCGCACGCGCCCTGGTCATAGCCCACGAAAAGGCGCTGCAAGAACTGAATCAATATACTAACGCGCAATTGTTGCTGGAAGCGCTGATGCTGCAATGGCCTATATTATCAATTGCGATCCCGGAACGGGTTTAAATTTTCCCTCTTAAAATTTCCAATATTTATTCCATCTCAACACGAAAGATCTGCAGATCGGAAAAACGGATCGTCACGGCCTGTCCGAGGACGGTTCGGGCAAATACGCCCAAAGGGCCGCTGCGATCCTTTGCAATCTGCTCTTCAAATTGGATTACGTCATTGATAAAAAACTGAAGCGTTCCATTATGAACCCACAATGCCAGGCGGTTGGTCGCCGGCGCTGACAGCGCCATCTGGGATGCCGCTTCCCAATCATGAACGACAAAATTCTGCCCCCTCTGGACCAGTTCCAACCGGTACTGGCCGGCACAGTTTATTATCAGCCGGTAAAAATCGTTGTTTGATTCATGCCAGAAGAGGATCCCGAATTGATCCAGCGGTTCACATAGGGATGTCTGAACGGTCATCTCCAGATAAAAATTGGGCGAGAGTGAATACTGGCTCAGGCTGACGAGTGTTGTGTCCGGCCGGGCAACAGCCAGGGAAAGGTTTTGTGTTCCAAAGGCAGCATTCCCGGATTGGGTTTGGGGTGTCTGCCACTGGCTTTCATCTGTAAATTGATCGTCCACCAGAAGCTCTGTAATGCCCACAAGTGTACCTTCAAGGGTGGGTTGTGGTGTTGGGGTGACGATGGCTGCAAAAGTGGGCGTCGGTGTATCCGGAAACCAATCAATGGTCGGCGAGGGGATGGGTGTGGCTGTGCTGGTTGCGGTGGGCGGGAGCGGCTCCGGGGTCGCCAAGAGATCACAACCGGCTAGGGATAGCGCCGTACTGAGGGCTAACAGGACAATAAATGCCTGCATCAAGGTGAGTCTGGATAAGAAAAGGCGTTTCATTCGGGCATAATTATATAATTAAAGGTGTCTTCCTCCAAATTCATCAGGCTTCCTTAATATTCAAGAGATGTTATAATCCTGACGTAGAAAGTAACCTCTTATGAAAAACACACGAACACTGGTTCAATCTCTGACAATCATCCTTACCGGCTTTGTGCTGTTTCTGGGCGCACTGAATGTGGAAGCGCGTTCGCTTTCGCAGGCCTCTTACCAGACGGCGACGCCCAACAATGATGGACAGATCTTCTATACTGTTCAGGAAGGTGATTCCTGCACCCGAATTTTCTTGTTGACGGGTGTCCCGATTGACCAGATCATAGAACTCAACGATCTCACCTCGGAATGCCTTCTGACTCCCGGTCAGCAGCTGGTGATCGCAACAGTAGAGCCTGCAACGCCCACACCAGAAGGGCCTGCTCCCACGCCCACTCCCGGACCGCCCACCCCCACGCCTTTTGAAGGCAATGCCGAGGTTTGTGTGGTGCTGTTTGAGGACCTGGACGGAAACCAGATGCGTGCCGAGTCCGAATTTTATCTCGAAGATGGTGTGGTCAGCATCAATAACCGGGCTGGAACTTTTTCTGAAACGATTGAGACAGTTGGTGGAGATCCTGCCATTGTTGAGCCGGTATGTTTTGAGAACGTCCCTGAAGGGGACTACAATCTGAGTATGGGCATCCCGAATGGCTATGTCGCTACCACCAGCCTTAATTTACCTTTGGAGGTGACCGCTGGCGATACAATCGTGATCGATTTTGGGGCACAACCTTCTTCCCAGCCACCTGAGCCCGTCGGGCCTATTCAGAGGGCAGGACGTTCGCCATTGTTGCTGGTGATCGGCATTCTTTTCCTGGCAGGGGGCGCGGTACTGACATTCTTCTTCATCCGGTCAAGAATACGTTCCTGAAATTCTGCTGATACGCATTTCTTTCCAGAACCATCTTCATTTTTGAGGTGTTGGGACTCTTTTAACGATCAAGGATAGACGAAGCACTCGCCCGGTTTTAGAATGTGTACTTTGGTTTCGGTCTCTTTTTGAACGTTTTTCGCCCATTCTTCCACATTTTGCGAGATCAGGTCAAAAGTGTTGTAATGCATAGGGATCACATGTTCGGGGGAGAGCATTTTGACCGCACGCAGAGCATCTGCAGGCCCCATGGTGTAGTTATCGCCGATTGGGATCGCCGCCAGTGTCAGCCCTTCTTCACCGATCAGGCGCATATCCCCAAAGAGCCCTGTATCCCCAGCAAGGTAAAGCTTTTCGCCTTCATTGGTTGTCAGCAGGAAGCCAGCCGGGTTGCCGCCATAGGATCCATCCGGGAGACCAGAACCGTGCAACGCCAGGGTGAGTTTCAGATACCCAAATGGATAGGTGAAGCCGCCGCCCAGGTGTTGAGCGTGCGTGTTTATGCCCTTTTTCTTCAGCCAACCGCAGATCTCCGCATTCGATATCACCATTGCGCCAGTTCTCTGGGCGATCTCGATCGTATCGCCGACGTGGTCGCTGTGCCCGTGGGTGATCAAAATGTAATCCGCTTCAACGGTTTCCACATCAATGCTGGCAACCGGGTTTTCTCGGAGATAGGGGTCGATCAGGAGCTTGTATCCGCTGGTTTCCAGCCCAAAGGTCGCATGACCGATCCAGGTTAATTCAAACGCCATCAAATGCTCCTTTCAATATTGCCATGACATTTATTGATTAATTATACGACGATAACTGTGCATATTATGATTAGCAAATTCACCCCATTGCGCATTTAAATACAGCAGGGCTGGCAAATCGCCAGCCCTGCTTTTTAAAAAAACAGATTATTGCTTAATTTTCTGTTTCCCAGCGGAGTTCGAAGTCACCCTTGGTTTGATCCCCAAGGATCCTGAGGGTATAACGCCCGCTTTTTTCTGCCCTGAAGGACATCACATCTTTACTATCCTCAAAAAAGGAGGCCTCCCAAACCATGGCGCGGTCCGGATCGATCAGTTCAAGTTTCAGGGCGCCATCATCAATACCAACATCGTAAGTTAGGTTCAAGGTATCACCAGCATCCACCTTGATCCGCTCAATTTTTTGACCGTCAAAAAACTGGTAGGAAACGTCGATTGTATTTAAATAATTTAACCCAACCCATCCAACCTGTCGGCTGCAGGCGCTGAGCAAAGCGATGAGGATCAACGAAATCATAATAATTTGTTTTTTCATTATTTTTCTCCAAGAACATGTTTAATTTATGATTAGTTTATTTGGATTGTGCCGCTCTGCCAATATCCAGCAAGATATAAATGTCCTGTCCAATAGCGAGCATTTAATTTAGCCGGATGGCCAGGTCGCGTTGCTTGACGAAACGACTTAAATTGTTGTTTTATTGCCAGATTATGGATTTATCACCAGAAAAGCATCAGAAATTAATCCAACCGTGGAATATGTTAAAATACCCCTAACAGAAACTTGTTAATGACTCCGATTGTGGATTTTTTGTTTTTTGCAATCGGATTTGCCAAGGAGATCATCGTGAAACTTCATCCCAGTCAATATTCAAGCCTGACAACCTTCCTGACACACTACACAGAATTTGATAATGCCGAGAATGCACATATTTCACCTATTTATCAGAATTCGGTGTTTGTTTTTGAAGATACGGATTCTGGGGCAGCTATTGCCGGCAACGAAGCGCCTGGATTTTATTACACTCGTTTGAACAATCCGAACCATCAGCAGCTGTCCCGTAAACTGGCCGCCCTGGAAGCCTGGGATCTGCTCCGGCAGGACCCTGAAAGCTACCCAGATGAAGTGGCGGGTGGGTTGGTGTTTGCTTCGGGGATGGCCGCAGTGACGGCAGCGATCCAGGCCTGCCTGGAGGCGGGCGACACCATGCTGACCCAGTCTTCTCTTTACGACGGGACCTATCTCTTCCTGAAAAACCTGGCGCCCCAGTATGGAATCAATGTGGTATGGGTTACCGAGAACACGCGTGAGGGTTGGGAGGCGGCTTTTGCTGGGCATCCCCAGGCGAAGCTGGCCTACATTGAGACTCCCGTCAACCCGGCTTTGCGGTTATCGGATATTGAACATGTCGTGGATCTCGCCCACCGAAATGGTGCCAGGGTGGTGGTGGATAACACTTTTGCCACGCCCTACTGCCAGCGTCCCTTGACCCTAGGCGCAGATATTGTCGTGCATTCCACCACCAAGTACCTTTCCGGCCACGGGCAGGTGCTGGGCGGGGCTTTGCTCACCACGGACCTGGATTTACTGAACGGGCCGGTATATCAAATCTACAAACTCCTGGGCGCCACCCCCAGCCCGATTGATACCTGGATGGCCAATATTGGGCTTAAGACCTTTGAACTCCGGATGGAACGCCACTGCAGAAATGCGCTGCGAGTGGCAA
The DNA here is from genome assembly GCA_048615215.1 of Candidatus Brevefilum sp. Taxonomy (GTDB): domain Bacteria; phylum Chloroflexota; class Anaerolineae; order Anaerolineales; family Anaerolineaceae; genus Brevifilum. Next base: position 19,524 of record JBMCLF010000001.1, on the reverse strand, counting down.
AAGCCCTGGAAAAGCATCCGGCGGTGGGCACGGTCTATTATCCGGGTTTACCCAGCCACCCGGATTACGACCTCGCACGAACACAAATGTTGGATTATGGGGGCATGATCGCTTTTGAGTTAAAGGGCGGGTTGAAAGCGGGCAAGCGGATGATGGACAATGTGCAGGTAGCAACCCTCGCTGTGAGTCTGGGCAATGTGGATACGTTGGTGCAGCACCCGGCCAGCATGACCCACCGCAACACGCCGCGCGAACTCCGCCTTGCAGCGGGGATCACTGACGGCCTCGTGCGCTTGTCGGTGGGAATTGAGGATCCCAAAGACTTGGTGCGGGATTTGTTGAATGCGATTGAGAGCTAATGGGATCTTGTTAATCATGGGGGTGGTTAAGCTGTAGCCCTGGATGAAATGAATATCCAATTATGCCAAGCGTTTCACCTCATCCGGCGCTTCGCGCCACCTTCCCCTCGAGGGGAAGGCTTTACGCTTCTCCTTGAGGAGGAGCTGTCTGCGTAGCAGATTGATGAGATGAATTTTTACAAAGCGTTGTTGATCACATATAGGAACACAGATACTTCTTGGATTGTCATTTCCTTGATTTATGAAAATAGCGGTTGCCCGCATATAAGGGCAACCGCTAATTAATCTTATATTATGTCAGAACTCAATACTCGTAAATACTCCCACCGATGAACTCACGGATGACCGAGTTCTCTGGAACGATGGAATCATCCTCAATCGATTCCAGGGACTGCATTAATTCAAACACCCTGCTGGCCCGCTCGTAAGCGTCCTTGCGCAAGGGGTCGTCTTCATAGGTCTCTGTCCAGTGGGCGAATTCATCGAACAGTTTGGCTTTGTAGATCGGCATCTCATAGGGCATGGCGCTGTTGACGATGTAATCTGTGGTGTTGACATAAGGGATGATATTCCGGAGCTCGCTGTCGCGCACGTAATGCCAGTGCAGCAGGGTCTTGGTGGGGTCATAGGCTCTGTGCGAGGCGTCTCGCAGCATGCGCCGGATCAGGCGGATGTCAGTCCAGCGCACGTAGTGTCCATCGGGGTCTTTAAGCTGGAGCAGTGGTTCAATGTAAAGTTTGAACTTCTGCTCGGAGGGGATATCTTTGGTCATATCCGGGTAAAGCCCGTGCAGGCTGTCGATCAAGATCACCTCGTTCGGGGCAAGTTTCATCGGTGTCCGTTCGGCGTGACGGGTACCGGTCTTGAAATCATAAAAAGGAATCTTGACCTCCTCACCTTCAAACATGCGGGTGAGATGTTCGTTGATCAAGTCCAGGTCGAGGGCCTGAGGTGTCTCAAAGTCATAATCCCCGAATTCGTCTTTGGGATGCATCTCCAGATCAAAAAAATAATTGTCAACGTTGAGCGTCACCAGTTTCATGTCGTGCCTGGCAAGGCGTTCGCCAAGTTTGATGGTGGTGGTGGTCTTGCCCGAGGACGAAGGACCGGCGATGATCACCATCCGTAATTCTTTCTTACGTTCTGCCACAAGGTGCGCTGCATTCTCGACGCCTTCATGGTAGAAGGCTTCAGATGCGCCCACAATTTCTGAGAATTCCCCCTTTCGAATGCGCTCGTTCAAAGCTTCGACGGTGTGGAAGTTGTGGTCCACGGCCCAATCCAATACCCGCCAGAGCTTGGACCAGGGGATGTTGCTGGAGGGTTCCGCTCGGCGTTCGGCCCGCTGCTCCCGCAGTCGGGCGCGTTCCGCCCGATAAAGGATGTAGGCCTTGGCGACCCGTGCATGGCCTTCTTCAATCAGGACTTTCTCAACGGTGTCCTGAATTTGTTCTACATGAGGCGTTTCGCCTTCAGCCAATTCTTCATCCAACGTATTGATCACCTTCTCGGTTAATTTTTCGGCCGTGCGCTTATCACGTCCGCCAACCGCCACGGCTGCGCGGTAAATCGCATTGGTGATCCTTTGCGGGGTGAAATCGACAGTTGATCCATCTCGTTTGACCACAGAGTCAAATTTGGACATGGCCTCTCCTTGCCTGGTGAACCTTAGAAATAAGATAAGATTTGAATTAATTATAACGAAAGTTAAAGAATTACGCCAAGAGAGTCAGGCGTGCGATAATTATCCAGAACTGGCGATGGCGGTGAATCTGGCGCCTGTTACAGCCCTGAAGGCTTTTGGTTAATGCGCTCTCTTTTACAAACAACACCAGGCAAGGATTCCAATATGAAACAATACACATCATTTATAATTAAATCCATATGAAACGTTTGATTCTGTTGAGCCTGCTGGTTCTCACCCTCTCCGCTTGCGTCTCGGGGCAAGGCGACCTCGCGCCCACAAGCACGATCGCGTTGAAGTCTTCATCAATTGCGACCAGAACTCCCACGAAAACGGCTGCCCCAACTCCAACAACCCGGCCTTCGCCCACCATATCCCCTTCACCAACGCCGGCCCCCGGATTCAGCTTTGTGGTCACCTCAGACATGTCTCATTACAGCGCTCGGGAATACATCGACTACCCAAACTTCTTCGCTGCCCTGCTCCGCTATGTGCAAGAGGTTGGCCCAGGGGATTTTATGGTCAGCTCGGGCGATGTGATCCCTGCGGAGGGGACGCGCTGGACAGTTGGACAGATACTGGGTGAGGATTACCCGTGGTTTCCCCTACCCGGTAACCACGATTTCGGCGCAGCGGAGATCAGTTTCTTTGAATCCTACGATTTTCCTTTTAACAACGAAACCGGACCAAACCTCGTTAGTTGGGGGCCTGAGCCCTGCAACCGCACGACCTACAGCTTTGATTACAAACATGCACATTTTGTCACCCTGAACGTCTATTGCAACGCAGAAGCACCCTGGGGCATTGATGGCAGTGTAACCGATACGCTATACGATTGGTTAGTTCAGGATCTTGCTGAAACGGATAAGGACCTCATCTTCGTGTTCGGACACGAACCTGCTTTCCCGCAAGCCGATGATGAAACCGGTCAGGCTCGCCACCTGGGGGATAGTCTGGACCAGTATCCTGAAGCACGTGACAGGTTCTGGGCCCTGCTCAAGGAGCATAAAGTTGTTGCCTATATTCATGGGCATACACATACCTACAGTGCGGTGGTGGTTGATGAGGTTTGGGAAATCGACGCCGGCCAGGCGATGGGCGTGCGTGCTGCACCCTCACCGGGGACATTTTTGATGTTCACTGTAAAGGGTGAAACAGTGATGATGCAAACTTTTCGGGGAGAGGCAGGACCAGGTTTTTCATATCGTTTATTCGAGGAAATTTACCTGCGGCCTTGAGTGCCCGCCTGCCGGACATTCTAAGTCGGCCTGCGCAGCTCGGTGCCGCAGTTGCTGCAGTAGCTGTCCACAGGGCGGGAGCGCATTCCGCATTCGTGGCAGAATACAGCCTGTTTTTCGGGATTCATGATCCCTACGCCCTGAACTATCCGGTCTTGTTTTTCCATCACATTAGATTTGAACCACCAGTAGTACAAGCCCACCAGCAATATTACTGCCACAGCAACTGTGAAGAGCCACATGACCACGCTCAGGGGTGAGGAGGTTCTACCCGGGGTGGCATCGGTGACTGGTACAGCAGGCTCAACTTCCAGGGCTGGATATGCAAGGTTCGATGTATTCTTGACGTACGTCAGGTTGAGTGAAAACAACTCTTCCGCAGAGATGGGTCCAAACTTCCCGGTGGAATACATTGCCTCATCTGGGCCTGTTTCAGTGTCTTCCAATTCCGGCTCTGTATGGATCTCACCTGCGCCGAAAGGTTGCCTGGCGGTCAGTGTGAGTGTCTCAACCGGATAGATTGAGAGCCACCGGAAATCATAGAACCGGCGGTCTTCTAATTTTACAATGTTGGGATCCGTGTACTCAATTTGAATGATTCGGGCTTCAGTTGAAAAACGAATTTCCTCCCAAAATCCGTCTTCTGATGCTTCGTAACTCAGCGGTATTTTCTCCCCATCGGAAGATCGCTCAAAAACGTTCAGAGATTCTGCCTCGGCTGGCACCTGGAAGGTCAGTGTTGCGGGTTGGGTGGGACTATCTGAAAGTCAGGCTGGTTATATTCTGGTAAGAGTCCAATTTGGACGGAGGAGAAATGGATATTGCTCTGTCCCAATACAGAGTTTACCCGCCACAAGAGTCCTGACAGTGCGAGAAGTAAGATGATAAAGAGGATAGAGGGTTTTGTTTTCACAATTAAGCCAGGTGGATGTGTTTGTTGGACAGATTAAATAATACCATGTCTTTAGAACCGATCCCTAACACAAACTCTTATACCTTTCTTAGATTGCTTCAGTAATCTGAAGAGGTTGAGCAAATCGGCTGTAACCTTCAGATATCCCCTGATGGTATAATGCAGTGCTTGATTGGCGAAATTTTAATATTGATATTGATGAATGAGAAAGTGAACCTATGGCAAAAACAACTGTCCAATGTCCCCAATGTAAACAACCCGTAACAGCAGAGATCACCCGATTGTTCGATGTGAGCCAGGATCCGCAGTCAAAGCAGATCTTGCTTTCAGGCGCTTATAATCTTATCCAATGCTCCAATTGCGGCTTTCGTGGTCAGGCACCTACCCCAATTGTTTATCATGACCCGGAGAAAGAGCTCTTGCTCACCTTCTTCCCCCCTGAATTGAATGTACCGGTCAACCAGCAGGAACAGATGATCGGACCAATGATCAAGCGGGTGATGGAAGATCTGCCCATGGAAGAGCGCAAGGCGTATCTGCTCAAACCGGAGACGATGTTCACCAGACAGCGTCTGGTTGAACGCATCCTTGAAGAGGACGGCATCACACCGGAAATGCTCAAAGCACAGCAAGATCGATTGAATTTATTGCAGCGTTTGGCGGGGACGTCGCCCGAATCGCGTCCTGAAGTTATCAAGCAAGAAGAAGAGCTGGTTGATGAACAATTGTTGATGATCCTTCAACGTCTTATCCAGAGTGCCGCAGCGGCGGGAGAGGAAGAAAGCACCCAGGTGCTGGGAGCCTTGCAGCAGCAGATCCTTGAAAACACGGCGTATGGGCAGGAGATCCTCAAACAAGCCCAGGAACAACAATCGGCTATGCAGGCCCTTGAAGAGGCGGGCAAATCTGGTCTTACACGAGATAAGCTGCTTGATTTGATCATTGATGCCGCCGATAGTGAAGTTCGATTGGCGACCCTGGTCAGCATGGCGCGCGGCGGCCTTGATTACGGCTTTTTCCAGTTATTGGCCGAGCGCATTCAAAATGCCTCAGGCGAACAGCGGGAAAAATTGACCGAATTACGTGAAAATTTGCTTGAAATGACGCATGAAATTGACGAAGCGATTAAAGAACAGGAGCAGCTGGCCGGGCAACTTCTGGATAAGATCCTTGAGCAAGACGAAATAGAAGAAGCCACCTTGGAGGCAATGCCATCCATCAATGAGATCTTCCTCGAGGTGTTGCGCAAGCGCATTCAAAAAGCGCGCAAAGAAGAAGATGAAGCGAGCCTAGAGAAACTTCAAAAGGTCGCCAGCGCAATCCAACAGGTCAGCGCACCTGGCGCCAATTTCGAATTGATCGAGGCCCTGATCCAGGCTGAAGATGAAGAAGCAATTAACGCCATCCTGGAAGAAAACAGAGATGAAATTACAGACGAATTCATGCAGTTCTTGATGAATTTGTTGAACCAGACCCAAGGGCAGGAAGGCCGTGAAGCCACGGCTGAAAAACTCCAGCAGGTTTACCGCCATGCGCTGCGCTTTGCGATGAAACGCAACCTGGAAGCGGAAGCCTAACCTGACGGGGAAATGGGGGGATTGTTCAGGCGCAGGCCGTGACCCCGTACTGTCACGATGTATTCGTGACCGGGGTCAACCCCTGCCAGGCGGTCTCGCAGCCGGCGGACAAGGGCATCCAGGGCTTGTTCGGTGACTCCTTCGGCCGCTTTCCCCCACACGGCTTCTATGATCTCGGGGCGGGTAACCACTTCCCCGGTTTGTTCATACAGTACCTGGAGCATATTGAACTGAGACGCTGATAATGGCGGATCGAGTTCCTGGCCCGCCACCCACACGCGCCGCGCGGCGATGTCCATCTGGAGTCGCCGCGTGTGCATTTCAAGGAGCAGTCCCTCCAAAGGCATTGTGGCATCCGAACTGAGGTAGATAAAGTGCTGGGCAAAGGAAATTTGTAGTTCGTCGCCGTCTGTGAGTGTCACGGGTTCCTGGACTATCTGGCCGTTTACATAAGTCCCGTTTTTACTGTCAAGGTCTTCCACGATAGCACCGTCAGGGCTGAGATAAATGCGTGTGTTATGGCGAGAAACCTGCCGCAAGGGGATGATGATGTCGCAATCGGAATCTCGTCCCAGGATGAGTTCGGATTTGATTTTCCATCGCTGCCCTTCCAGAGGACCGGTCTGAGCGATCAACAAGGGGTATTCGTGATTATTGTTTATCATAAATCAAATCTTTTATACTTTTACTGTTGAAATTTTCAGGTTTCTTAGATTGGTTTTACTTCTTTGCTATAATTATAGTCTACATCATAGAGAACTTAAACCGTTTGTCAAATAAATCTCAAAGGAATCCATATGTCATATCATCAAAACAAATCTTCGCGTTCGTTTTTCTGGCCGGTGATCCTGCTGGGCGCAGGCGTTATCTGGTTGCTCACCAACCTGGGCATTATCCCCACCGAAAACTTGTGGATACTGTTCCAGCTTTGGCCGGTTTTGATCATCATGATCGGGTTGGATGTGATCTTTTCCCGAAGTCTTCCAGGTTTGGGGGCCTTACTGGCGCTGTTGTTAATTGGCGGGGTGGTGTACATCCTGCTGATGGGTGGGGACCTGGCCCTGGCAGAAAAACCGGAAGCTCAAACAGAGACCTTTACCGTTGCGGCGGAGGAAACCAATACTGCCAGTTTTGCTCTCAACCTTACAACCCATCCAGCTTTCGTCAACGCGCTTGAGGGTTCGAACAACCTGATTGACGCACGTATAGGTCATTTTGGAAATGTAGAATTGACCGTGACCGGTGGCGAGGAGAAGCAGATCACCCTCGAGCAGACCGGTGTCGTGGGTTGGCTCACCTGGCTGCTTCCTGAAGCCGAACAGGAACTCATCTGGGATGTCCGGTTGAATCCCGAGGTGCCATTTGACCTGGACGTGGACGGGAGTACGGGGGAGGCGGAACTGGATCTTTCAGAGATTTCGCTTGAAAATTTCAGATTCAATGCGAGCACTGGCGCCAGCACGATCATCTTTCCCGCCTCAAGTGCTGGTTATGAAGCTCGTATAGACGGGAGCACGGGCAGCATTGACATTCTTCTGCCCGCGGAAGGGAACCTTACCCTGCAACTGAACGGCTCCACCGGGCATATTCGACTGAATGTGCCAGAAGGGGCAGCCTTGCAAGTAGAGGTCCTGCGGGGCGGCACGGGGGATGTGGTCCGGCCGGACTGGCTCATGAAGGTAGAAGGGCGTGAAGATCGCGATGAGGGCTTGTACCAGACCGGGGGATTCGAATCGGCAGAATATCAACTGGTGGTTATCATGGAAGATTTGAGCATGGGGGACCTTGTCATCGAATAATTTGAGTGTTCGTCACTGGATATTGTTTCTCATGAAGGTGGCGTGTACTATATCGCAGTGACAAAAATTCTTGTCATTCATTAGGATGAAGTTATATTAAAGTAAAAAACCAAAATCTCTTACCAAGTATGAAATATAATGAACCGACAAAACTCAACGATGGGGGTCTGGTTACGGTGTCGAGAGAATTATGTTTTGTTTAGGCGTTGACATAAAAAACAAAGCCCCGCGCACAGTGGGGGCTTTGGAAAACGCCCTCAATGAGGACATTTTACATCTATATTATAGACTATCCGAGGCTCAAAAGTAAGATGTATTGCATAAATTATTTATTTAAATCACCCAAAGATCATTACATTATCCAAAATTGTTCCCGGGAGGATTTATAATAAACCTGTTATGAAATCTTCCTGCATTGCCATCCTGGCAGATATCCACGGCATCCTGCCCTCGCTGAAGGCGGTCATCTCCGACCTCCAGGCCCATTCCCCCGATCAGATCATCATCGCTGGCGATTTCCTGGGCGGGCCGCAGCCAAAGGAAACCCTGACACTGCTTGACAGCCTGGACACTGCATTTATTATGGGGAATGGCGAGGCCAACATACTCAAGATGCATCACGGAACGGCGCCGGAAGCATGGTGGACCCATCGCCAGTTTGACATCGCCCGCTGGGTCTACAATCACCTGGACGAATCAGACTTCGCCTTTTTGGAGGGTTTGCCGGAGCATTGGGTGATCCATCCCGAAAGGTGCAATCCCCTGCGGGTGATCCACGGCGCGCCCTGGGATATCAATAAACTGGTCTTTCCCCACAAAGAACCGGATGTTTTCAAGCGGGCATTGCAGACTATCCCGGAGGACGTGCTGGTCTTTGCCCACACCCATTTGCCTGAGATCTTGCGGCGACACGGTAAGCTGGCGGTCAACCCCGGCTCGGTGAGCAATAATCTCAATGGCGATACCCGCGCCAGCTACGCCACCCTTATCTGGGATGGTAAGGCCTGGCAGCCCGAATTGCACTTCGTGGATTACGATCTGGAAGATGTGATAAAGGCCTTTCGAGAGTCTGGATTTCTGGAAGAAGCCCGCCCCCTCTCGCGCGCCTTTTTGGAAAGCGTCCTGACAGGTGAGAATACTGCTGTCCATTACATCCAGTATGCCTTACATAAAGCGGAAGAGGCTGGTTCTCGGGAACTGGACGCTGTGCCAAACGAGATCTGGCTGGAAGCAGAGTCTGGCTTCCCCTGGAAATTTGATCTTTAGCAGGGAGGAAGAAAATGGATCGAGAAGAAGCCAAAGCCCGCCTGGCCACGATGGACGACTTGAATTTTGTCAGCCAGGATGGATATATCCCCCAAGCGTTGATAGCCCGCAAGATCTCGCAGGAGGAATGTTTTATTGTAGAACTGGACAATCAGCCGGTGGGATATCTGCGGCTGGAATACTTATGGTCATCAGTGCCTTACATCGCCCTGATCCATGTCCAAAAGACATATCGAAAGCGAGGCTTCAGCCGGGTTTTGCTGGATTTTGTGACCGGCATGTTGCGGAAATCTGGGCATAATATCCTGTATTCCTCTTCGCAGGCGGATGAGCCGGGGCCGCAATCCTGGCATCGGCATATGGGTTTTAAAGAATGCGGTGTGATTGATGGGATTAATCAAGGGGGCGTAGGAGAAATCTTTTTCAGATTGTCATTTTAGAGGTAGGGGTTTATTAACATTCTATTATAAAGGGTCTACAGATATTCCTTTTGAGATAAAATTTGGTAGAATCATCTCAAACCTCAGCATGTGAAGTTCCACATTTTTTGGGAAAAGCCCAATTTTTACAAGTATTTTTGCACCGTTGTCCCTGAGGTTATAACTTTTCCCCTGGATTTGACCGAAACATCATTACTTGACAATCCGGGAATGGATTTAACATTAGGCAAGAATTTATCAAGGAGGTAAGCCGTGGCTGGAATTGAAAATTTCACCCAGAAAGCACGTCACGTACTCAGCCTGGCTCAAAAACAAGCAGAAAGTTTTCGCAAGCCGCAGATCAGCACAGAGCACCTGTTAATTGCCCTGATTGAGCTGGATGGCTGCGTTGCCAGTCGTGTTTTACGCGATCTGGGATTAGAAGCCGAGTCTGTGATTGAGATTGTCGAAGAAGAGATTGGTTTGGGCGACCATACCGGTCAGATCACCCTTTCACCTGGTATGCAGCAGGTGATCCCTTACGCTATGGAAGAGGCACGCAAGAAGGGCCAGAAATCCGTTGGCACAGAACACCTATTATTGGGTTTAATCCGCCTGAGCAATTGCGAAGCAATGAACATCCTCGGCAAGCTGGGCGTCACACCCGAGCAGATCCGCCGCCAGACTGACCGTGTCCTGCGTGAATCGCAGAGCGAATCCCGGCCGGTGCTGACAGGACGCTCGAGCAGCAAACGCCGTCGCGCCGAGAAAAAAGATCAGGAGAAAACGCCCCTGATCGATCAGCTTTCCACCGACCTGACCGCCCTGGCGGAAGAAGAAAAATTGGACCCCGTTATCGGGCGCCAGATAGAGATCGAGCGCGTGATCCAGATCCTTGCGCGCCGCACCAAGAACAACCCCGCCCTGATCGGCGAACCCGGTGTGGGCAAGACAGCCATTGTTGAAGGCCTCGCCCAACGGATCACCGAGGGTGATGTCCCGGCCCCATTGCTTGATAAGCGCCTGCTCCAATTGGATGTGGGCTCGCTGGTGGCAGGCACGATGTATCGCGGCCAGTTTGAGGAACGGCTCAAACGTGTGATTGACGAGCTTAAGTCCTCTGAAGCGATTTTGTTTATTGACGAGGTGCACATGCTCGTCGGTGCTGGCTCAGCCGGCTCCTCGGTGGATGCCGCCAACATCCTCAAACCCGCCCTTTCACGGGGTGAACTGCAGGTGATCGGCGCCACCACGCTGGACGAGTACCGTAAGAATATCGAGGCAGATGCTGCTTTAGAACGCCGCTTCCAGCCGATTATCGTCAATGAGCCCTCTGTTGAGGAAACGATTGAAATCCTCCATGGGGTGCGCATGGCATATGAAGATCACCATCGGCTGACAATTGAGGATGATGCCCTTGAATCCGCTGCGAAGCTCTCCGCTCGCTATGTGAGCGACCGCTTCCTGCCGGACAAAGCGATTGACCTGATTGACGAATCAGCTTCCCGGGTGCGTATGTACAAAAGCCCGCTGGCAATTGACGCTAAAGAAGTCATCGCTGAACTGCGTGAACGCCGCAAGGAACTCGAAATCGCTCAAGAGGAAGAAGATTTCGACAAGGTTGAGGATCTGCAGGACCAGGTTGAAAACCTGGAGAAAAAACTTGAGGATATGCGCACGATTTGGGACCGTGCCACCAGCCCGCACGTGACCTCGGATGACATCGCAGAAGTCATTTCGATGTGGACCGGCGTTCCCTTGATGCAATTGGAGACGGAAGAATCAGCCCGCCTCCTCAACATGGAAGAAAATATCCGCGAGCATATCATCGGGCAGAATGAAGCCATCGCGACTATTTCGAAGGCGATCCGCAGGGCGCGTGCAGGATTGAAAGACCCCTCTCGCCCCGTTGGCAGCTTCATTTTTCTCGGCCCAACAGGCGTTGGAAAGACAGAGCTGACCAAAGCCCTGGCTGAATTCATGTTTGGCAGCGAGGATGCGCTGATCCAGCTTGATATGTCTGAGTTCATGGAACGCCACAGCGTCAGCCGATTGGTTGGTGCGCCCCCCGGGTACGTAGGGTATGAAGACGCTGGTCAGCTCACAGAAGCGATCCGCCGGCGCCCTTACTCGATCATCGTCTTTGACGAGATTGAAAAAGCCCATCCTGAAGCCCACAGTATGCTCCTGCAAATCATGGAAGAAGGGCATCTGACGGACGCCCGCGGCCACAAAGTGGACTTCCGCAATGCGATCATCATCATGACCACCAATGTTGGCGCTGATATGATCCAACGTCAAACGACTTTTGGTTTCTCGTTGACGGTTGATGAGGCGCAGGAAGAGGCTCAGGCTTATAAAGAGATGCGCAAAAAATTACAAGATGCGCTCAAACGCAATTTCAAGCCCGAGTTTATCAACCGACTGGACGGCGTAATCGTCTTCCGCTCATTGAACAAGGAAGATATCCGCAAGATAGTCAAACTGGAGCTTGAAAAAGTCAATGATCGCCTGGAAGAAAGCGACATTCACCTTCGGGCGTCAGACGAAGCCCTTGAGTTCCTTTCTGAGGAAGGCTATAACCCCGAAATGGGTGCCCGCCCGCTGCGCCGTGTAATTCAGCAAAAAATCGAAGACCGACTGTCAGATGCTCTGTTGGCGAATGAGTTCGAAGAGGGCCAGCAAATTCTGGTTGATGTCGAAACGACGCAGGAAGATGGCGCGGAGGTCAAGAAGGTTGTCCTCAAGCATGACACTGAAGGCGATCAACAAGAAGAACCCGATTTAGCTGCTGTGGGAATGTAAACCATGGCAAAGACCAGGACACGTTATGTCTGCCAGGAATGCGGACGAACTGCTCCAAAAGCCCTGGGTCGCTGTCCCCAATGCGGTGCATGGGACAGCATGGTCGAAGAAATTGTAGAACCTGACGAGACCGCTCATAGTCGTGCTTACAGGCACGGCCTGGGCGGTCTTTCTGTTCCCAAAAAGCTCAGTGATATTGAGGGGGACAGTGATGAACGCATTTCGGTACCGATCACTGAGTTTTCACGCGTGCTGGGGGGCGGCGTGGTCCCCGGGTCAATTGTGCTGATCGGCGGCGATCCCGGCATTGGTAAATCCACCCTTATGCTCCAGATGACCATGCAAATGGCTGACGGCAACCGGGTGTTATACGTGTCCGGCGAGGAGTCCGAACGCCAGATCAAGATGCGCGCGGCTCGATTGCTGCCTGGTATTGATGAGGATGCCGAAGCTCTGCCAGATGCGTTGTACCTGGTAACGGAAACCAACCTTGACGTAATTATCGATCATGTCCAGTCCGTAAACCCCAGGTTGCTGGTGATCGACTCCATTCAAACGGTATACCGGCCGGATCTCGAATCCAGCGCCGGGTCAGTCTCACAGGTACGGGAAAGCGCTTCCCGTTTGCGGGAACTGGCGAAAACTTCAGGGATTGCAGTGTTCGTAATCGGCCATGTCACCAAAAAAGGGACTATTGCAGGGCCGCGAGTGCTCGAACATATCGTGGATACTGTCCTGTATCTTGAAGGTGACCGTTTTCAGGCTTATCGGCTGCTTCGGTCGGTGAAAAACCGGTTTGGGGCTACCTCTGAGGTGGGTGTTTTTGAGATGCAGGAACGGGGGATGATCGAGATTAAGAACCCCTCCGAAGCCTTTCTGGCGGAACGGATGGTGAATGCCCCCGGCTCAGCTATTGCTGTGACGATGGAGGGCACCCGTCCCCTGTTGGTAGAAATCCAGGGTCTAACCAGCCACACAAATTTTGGCAACCCCAGGCGCACGCCCAATGGCATCGACTTCAACCGACTGCTGCTGATCAGCGCGGTTCTGACCCGCCGGTTGAATCTGCGGCTTTCCGAACAGGATGTGTTTGTTAATGTGGTTGGCGGCCTGCGGATTGACGAACCTGCCGCAGACCTGGCTGTGGCAACCGCGATCACCTCCTCGATGCGAGATCAACCCGTACGGGCGGATCTGGCACTGATTGGTGAGATTGGCCTATCTGGTGAATTGCGCATGGTCGGGCAGATCGAAGCCCGTCTGAGAGAAGCTGCCAGCCTGGGATTTAAACAGGCCGTTGTCCCCAGGCGGTTACACCGGAAGCAACCCTGGCCTGACGGCATTGACGTGCTTGAGGCCCGGTCACTGCGCGAAGCCCTCAAGCTTGCATTAATCGAGTAAAACAATTTTTCCAACAATCCATCTCCCGTTATAATGGAGAGTGTTAATTCCCGCGCTCGGTCCAGATAAGCGACCGAGCCAGACGAGACAGGAACCTGATATGAGCAATTCCATTCTTGACTTCAAACCCATCTCCCGGATGCGGCGCAACCACGGCCTTGAGCATGCCACCATCCATCTTTTGAGCAAAAAACATCCCCGGGTTCATATGGGGGGAATGTCCACCCCGCGAGGTTTTACCATTTTTGGCGATGTCCCAACAGAAGAGGTCGCTGAAGCGGCGATTGAGGCTTTGAAAAATTTGCGGGCTGGCAGAGCCGACCTGGCCACGCATCCTAACTGTGGAACCAATTTTGCTATTTCAGGTTTGATGGCCGGGTTTGGCGCCTGGTTGGGTATGCTGGGGGCAGGTAAACGGTTCAAGCAAAAAATTGAGCGGTTGCCGCTGATGGTCCTCCTGGCAACCATCGCCTTGATTCTGACCCGCCCTGTTGGCCCCTATGTGCAGAAAAAGATTACCACCACAGGTGACCCTCAGGCACTGGAGCTTGAGCGTGTTGAAACCTTCGTCCGGGCAGGAGTGCGCATACATCGGGTTCTCACCAGAGGATAATCGTTCTGATGACCGAAACAACACCGGTTGTTTACATCCTGCGCGGTGATGACCGAGAGGCGATTGAATCACACATTCACACTTTTTATTCCAGCCTGGGAACATCGGACATGGCTGAGATGAACATAACTCGCCTGGAAGGTAAAGGCGCTGACATGAACGATCTGAGATCAGCGGCGCTGGCGATGCCTTTCCTGACGGAACGTCGGCTTGTGGTGCTGGAAGATGCTTTAGAAATCGCTGAAGGGGGAGAGCAAATTCAAGCAGATTTTATTGATTTATTAAGTAAACTACCCCAGACCACGGCTCTGGTGCTGGCGGTCGAAGACTTCCAAAAAAACCGTAAGGTGGGGGGAGTTTGGAAAACTTATTGGACAAAACTGAATCAGAAACACTGGTTAACCCGCTGGGTGGAAAATGCTGGAAATCGGGCGATGATAATTGACTGTCCGCTTCCAGCCGTTCGGAACATGGTTAATTGGATTCGAAAAAAAGCTGCAGATCTGGGGGGCGCGTTCACATCTCATGCGGCGGCAGTCCTGGCTGATCATGTTGGCAACAACACCCAGCGTGCGGCTCAGGAGATCGTTAAACTCCTCACCTATGTCAATTATGCCCGTCCCGTTGATGATGACGACGTCCGCCGGCTGACGAAGCAGGAACATCAGAGTGACATCTTTGACATGGTCGATGCCATTGGAGCGCGGGATGGACAGCAAGCGATTGAATTGCTCCATCGCATACTTGAAGACAATGAACTCGGTCCCGTTTTTGGGATGGTTATTCGGCAGTTTCGCTTGCTCTTACAGGCGCGGGAAATCATGGATGAGGGCGGGGGAGATAGCGATGTTGCCAAAACCCTTGGCCTGCACAGCTTTGTCGCTCGCAAGATCAGCAACCAAACCCGGCATTTCAGCCTGACTGAACTGGAAGCAATTTATCAATTATTGCATGAGATTGATGTGGACATGAAGACGGGGGGCATGGATGGGGAAACGGCCCTTGATATGTTGATCACCCGGGTATCTAAAAGAATGATTTAAACACCGAATTGCTTTGCATCCCTTTTGTTAATTTCCTGGTGCCTTATCCCCAATTGATGGGTTTCATGTTTTCTTCGATTTCTAGCTTTCACTGATGTTTGTATCAGGATCATCATCCTGGGATTGAATCCTTTTTACAGCTTTTAGTACTGACCGTGTCTGGATATGAACGATCAGTGACATGGTGATAAAAATCCAGAACGGTGGGATGAGTAAAGATACAATAGTGATTAAGAGGTTCAATAAAATCACTTTAATGGCATCCCAGGGCCGGCGAAGGACGATTACATATGCATTACGAATAGCAAGAAAGATTTTCTTCTCTTTCTGAAGAAGAAGTATGGGGAAACTGAATTGATTGATGCTAATCCAGAAGATGCCGAGCATCAAGCCAAATAGCAAGGTGTAGATACTCCACGTTGTGTCAATATTGAGAGAAAACCAGATATTCAGGGTGATGAGCAAATTGCCAAAAAGAACCACAGCAGCCCATTTCAAACTGAGGAGCCAGTGTTTCTTGATCCCCTCCCAAAAAATGTTCCAATTTGCGTTCTTATTTTGGTTGTAATTAAGTACGGCATAATACAGTCCACCCAGCGCGGGTAAAACCGATACAATGGGAAGGCTTAAAAGAAACCAGGCAACATTGACATTGAAAAGCGGCAGGGAATCATAATAGACATTCATCAAGCGGTCTTTGAAACTTTTTGGCTCTCGGATTTTCAGTAATTCTGTTTCAGGGAAGATGTGTTCTTTGTCTTTTGAAGGTTCTGCTGGCATGCTGCCTCCACAACTGAGGTTTGAGAAAATAATTCTACCATGCAGGCTCACCAGGGTATTTTCATGCGGTGCCTGTTGGTATAATAAACATGTTATGGTGAAAACAAAATGTTCCAATCTCTATCCATCTACCTGTGAAAAGGACTGAAATCCATTGCCAACTTATGATTTACGCGTGGCGTCACTGAACGTCAGCGGGGGTGAGAAAACCTTCGAAGAATTTCCTCATAATGGCTGGCAGGCTCGGCGGGAAGCCCTGGAAATATTGATTGAGCGTATGGACGCCGATTTGCTCTGCCTTCAGGAGGCCTCTCAACATGTGGATGCAGATGGTATTATGCACAATTTGATTGATGATATCAGTAAGGCCGGAGATTATGATTATTCCTTCTACGGCCAGACGCTTTCCATGGAAACCCACATGCAGGTTAAAAAGGATGTGATGGTTAAGGGTGTGTTTAATGATTGGTGGAACTGGTCAAAGGGCAATGCGATCCTCGCACGAATTCCTTTTTCCCGCCTGAGCGACACTTCGCGGCAAGGCGTCCCCCGCAATGTGCCCCTCTATCAGCCGCCTGCTTATGAGGGCAACCGGGATACCGACCCACGCTTTGTATTGATCGCCCGGATAAAGCAGGCGCCTTTCCCCTTTGTGGCGACCCTGCATTTAACGACACTGGTGGGAGAACGGGAAGCGCCGCCCAGTTCTGAAATAATCGAGCATGCCAAAAAAATGCGATACAAGCAGATTCAACGATTCCTGGATTTGGTCAGGGAACATATTCTTCAAAAGGAATGTCCGCTGATCCTGGCTGGCGATTTTAATGCTACACCGGAAGAACCCTGCTTGAATCAATTGCTTGATTCATCCAATGGTTTTGTCCGTCTGAAACCGGAGAATGAGACTTCCACGCATTCATCTCATCCTGCCCCAATCGATCACATTTTCTTCTATCCGCAGGAGCGCCTTGTCAATTATGCCTGCAGGATAGAGGGCAGCGGCCTCAGCCGCCGAGCATCGGATCACCTTCCGGTGGTTGCTGATTTACAAATTAAATAGCCCCAGGATTGAGAAGCCTGCCCTGCGGATTTTTTTGAGGGGATGGCTTCTCTTTGATTAATTGATACCGATAGGAGCTTTAAATTAATGTCAATGAAAAAGCAAAGACGATATTTTGGCACAGATGGTGTGCGCGGCACGGTGGGCCAGTTCCCCATGGTGCCGGAATTTGTCACTCGGCTGGGTTATGCAGCCGGACAGGTCCTCTCGAAAACTGATTTTTCCCCGACATTTGTGATTGGCCGGGATACCCGCGAATCGGGGGAGATGCTGCAGAGTGCTCTCACAGCAGGGCTGCTGGCGAGCGGAGCGATCGTGGTTGACCTGGGTGAGATCCCTACGCCAGGTGTAGCGTTCATGGTCCGGCAGATGAAAGCAGAAGCTGGAGTGGTTATTTCCGCATCGCATAACCCGGTGCATGAAAATGGGATCAAATTTTTTTCCAGCAGTGGGCTGAAATTGCCTGAGGCGGTGGAATTGGAGATCGAATCCCTTTTGGATCAAGCCATGGACCTCGGTAAATCCTCTGGCATGACATTCGGCCGCCGGGTGGATGGGAGGGATTTGCGCGAGCAGTATGTGGACCATTTGGTTGACGAACATCAGGGCTTTTCAATGCAGGGTCTGAAATTGGCGCTGGATTGCGCCAATGGCGCAGCTTCCTGGTACGCACCGCAAGTCTTTTCACGCCTTGGGGCAGAGGTGGTGGTGATCAATGCTTCTCCCACTGGAAAGAATATTAATGCTGCAGCAGGATCAGAGCACGTCCGTCGAGAACCGGAGGATCTCACCGCAGTTATTAAACATTTTGAGGCGAACTTCGGCATTGTTTTCGACGGCGATGCAGATCGTGTCATTTTTGTGGATGAAACCGGGAATCTTGTAGACGGCGATCATATGCTGGCGATCCTTGGAGATTTCTTAAAAGATCGAGGGAATTTATTGGCGGATACTGTTGTCAGCACAACCATGCGAAACGGCGCGCTGGTAAATTTCTTTGCTGAACGGAATATTGACTTTATCGAAACCCGTGTGGGTGATAAATATGTCGTCACAGAACTACAGGAATTAATCACGCAATCCCATCCAGAGGCTCAAATTGGCCTGGGCGGGGAACAGTCCGGACATATCATTTTGATGGACAGCGAGCACGCAACCGGTGACGGCCTGCGTTCAGCCATTTTTTTGATCCGTGCCTTTTTAGCCAGTGAAAAAAACAGTCTGGCTCAATTGGCAGACAGCATTCATAAATATCCTCAGGTGATTGCTTCAGCGTATGTAGCGGAAAAAACTGACCTGGCCCAGCTCGATCGGGTCGAACAGCTTAAACAAAAGATCCAAAAGGAACTGCCTGGCTTGACGCGCCTCAACCTGCGCTATTCGGGAACGGAGCCCAAAGTGCGCCTGATGCTCGAAGCAGACAATCGTCATACCGTGGAGGAACTGGCCGATCGGGCCTTTACCCTGTGTGAGGCGGTCCAGGCGGAGACAGGTACACCAGAGGGTGGTTTCTTAGAAGTGCTGAATGTCACTCAGGGTGGATTGATCCCTCGCCCATCATAAAGCAAGATTTAGAAAACCAGAAGTCCCTGAGGTAGAATGAACAATAATCACGTCAACGTTATTTAAATAAGTAGGAGATCCTCATGGAACCTTTATCCCTCGACCTGGAAGCTCTCAACATTCCCCAATTGGGAAGAAAATTTAATTTGCTCAACCGTGAATTGGTTAAGGCAGAGACAGCCAAAGAATGGAACCCGGCAATTGCTGCAATGGGAGATTTTCTTGATGTTCTTGATGAGAAAATTATCTCGGACCAAAATGTGATCGCAGAAAATCATGTAGATTCCTCCCGCGCCATCAGCATGTGTTTAACTCTGGCTGCACTGGGCACACAATACCGCCTGGAACAATTTAAACCGAAAGATGAAGAGGGGAAGAAACGACGGAAGATGATCGAGGAAGCATACATCCCGGCCTCAGGGGAACTCCGTAAAAAGGCAATTGACCTGGCGAAGAAATATTTTGAGTCGCCGATTTTTGAGAGTTTGCGTGAAGCGATCGAGCAGGAAATCTTTCCCTTGTTAGAGACTATGGATTATCAGAAAGATCCTTCCCGCTGGATGCCCTTCCGGGTCGTTCAAATTGGTAATATTTACGAACGGCTCTACAGTTTTCGATTGCGCACGCTGGAGCCGCAATTGGTCGGGGATGAACACCAGTTAGGCTTGTTACGGATGATCTACGACCGCAAATACCTCCGGTTCGGCACATCAGGCGTCAGGGGCCGTTGGGGCGATGACTTCACCGAGCGGCGCGCCCGGCAGGTGGTCCAGGCCGTGTGCGATTTACTAAACGATGAGGGTGTTCCGGACTACGTGGGGCATGAGGATTTGTCTGGCAGGAAGGTTGTCATCGGTTACGATACACGGCGCAATGCAGACCGGGTGGCAGAATGGGCAGCTGAAGTATGCTTGGCAAACGGCTTTGAGGTGGAATTTGCCAATCGTGACACACCCACGCCTGCTCTGGTGTACTACCTGACCGAAGATCTCCCCCCGGAGGAT